>CAMZKJ010000032.1 GCA_947311245.1 uncultured Candidatus Altimarinota bacterium | reverse complement strand
TTAAATTATGAGGCATTTCGAAGAATGGATGGTTTTATTGGATTCTTAATGTTTAATCTCGCAATTTTAATAACAATTTCGGTTGAATCATTTTTTCTGAACGAAATAGAAATTACACCATTTTTATTATTAGGTTCTGCTCTTGTTATTGGTGCTTCAATTCTTGCAGAAATGATAAATACAAAATGTGAAAAAGAGAATATTACAAAATAGTTATAGATTTAATCTTTTGTTTTTATTTCTTTTAGGAGATAGTCGGCATTTTTACTAAGATATTTTCGCGTTTCTTCTTTTGCTTTTCGAACAGATTTTCGGCTTACACTTGGGGTGCTCGAGTAGATGCTATCGGCTCGTTGCGATGTCTTATTTCGAATATGTAAAAATTCTTTTTGGTCAATTCTTCCAAGAATATAGTCTGACATTGCAATAGCAAATGTATTTCGTAAATTTAGCAGTTGGCTTACTGCACTTTTGTGAATTTGTAGTTTTTCATCTGGTCGAAAACCCGATTCATATAAAATTAAAAATAAATCGATGAGTGCAAGAGTAAATTTTATTCCCCACGAAATATTATAATCGATAGGGGCAATTAAAACGATAAATACAGAGATTGTTGTAGCAATTAGTAATAATTTTATAAGAGATGTTTCGCTGTGATAGCGCTCTGTTTCGTTTTTATGCATTTTATGCGTAAGAACAAGATTTTTATAAATTTTTTTTTCTACATGGGTTATGCATGGTATGTGTGTTGTTGTGTTATTTGTCATAATTTTTTTTGATTATTTTGATTATAGAGCTATAACTTTAAGAGTATTTTTTAAAATTTTTATAGTTTTCCAGCATTCATTAAGGGTATTGCCTGTTACTGTTACATGTCCCATTTTTCTATTGGGTTTTGTTGTTGTTTTGCCATATAAATGAATAGATGTATTTTTGAGTTTCATTGCGTCTTCTATTCCAATATATTTTACTGCACCAACATGATTTTCTGCACCAAGTAAATTATATGTAATACTTGGTTTTATTTCCTCGGTATTTCCTGCTGTATATCCAAGTGCAATTCGCATATATTGTTCAAATTGCGAGCAATAATTTCCTTCTATGCTTTGGTGCCCAGAGTTATGTACTCGTGGAGCAATTTCATTTACAAGTACATTTCCATTTGTGTCTAAAAATAGTTCTATTGCCCATAATCCTGCACCTGTAAATGCTGTTAATATTTTTTTTGTAATGGCTTCAACTTGTGATTGTGTATTGATATTTATTTCACAATGAGAAGTAATGCAGTCTACAATATTCGTTTTTTCATGAAAAAATTGTTCAATAAGTGGGTATTCAAATTCATTTCCATGTTGATCTCGTCCACAGATTAAAGAAAATTCTCTTGTGATATCTATGCATTCTTCAATAATGCTTTCTGCGTCAAATGCTTTTGTGTCAATCTCTGTAATATTATTTATTTTTGTAACACCGCCACCGTCGTATCCATCAAGAAATGTTTTTTGCATTACAGGAAATACTATTTTTTTATTTTCTGCTAGGGTAAGAAATTCTTGTTTATTTTTAATTTTTATATATTTACTGGTTGGGATATTATTTTTTGTATAAAAATCTTTTTGTATTCCTTTGTTTTGAATTATTTTAATAAATTTAGCCTGACAAAAAACTTTTTTTCCTAATCTCTCTAAGGCTTCTAGTGCTTCAATATTTACATGTTCAAATTCAAGGATAATAGTGTCGCATTTTTTTCCAAACTCGAAAACAGTGTTAAAATCCTTGCTTGATCCTGTAAAAACTTCATTTGCATATGGGTTACAAGGGCAATTCTTATTTCCATCTAAAATAAGAATTTTTTCATTTTGTCGAAATGGTAAAAAAGATTGAATCATCATTTGTCCAAGTTGACCTCCTGTTATGAATCCTATTGTTTGATTTGGGTTTGTCATGATTTAAAATGAATATAATGAATATGTTGTATTTTTTTTAATAATTATTTTTTCATTATTATTTTATCATGATTTTTTTTAATTCGCTTGTAATTGATAAATCTGGATAAAGCATGATAATATTAAGAAAATATTTATACTTCTGTTTGTTTTAATAAAAAATGAAAAATAAGGCATTTTATGAATTTACATTTCCCGAGCATATAGATGGAAGAGGAGCATTGGTTCCTTTGGAGTTTGATGAAAATTTACCGTTCACACCAAAGCGAGTCTATTTTTTGCATTCTACACCGGAAGGCACAATAAGAGGTTCACATTCGCACTTTATAGAAGAAGAAATTTTTCTATGTATTGCTGGTTCGTGCACTGCATTGGTAGATTTTGATGGGAATGGAAAGCGAGAAATAAAATTAAATTCTGCGAATAAGGCAATATATGTTGGGAAAAATGTGTGGCATGAATTTAAAAATTTTACTCCAAATGCAATCCTGCTTTGTTTGTCATCTGTGAATTATATGCCAGGGGAGATAAATTATGAATTGAATTATGAAAAATTTAAAAATATATATAATTAAATATCTATAAATAATATGAATACATTTGGAAAAAATTTTAGAGTAACTACATTTGGAGAAAGTCATGGCGTTGCACTTGGTGCCGTTATTGATGGTTGTCCTGCTGGGCTTGAAATATCGGTAGAAGAAATTCAGGCTGAATTAAATAGACGAAAACCAGGGCAAAGTGCAATGGCAACTCCTCGAGTAGAAAAAGACCAAGTGGAAGTTTTGTCTGGAGTATTTGAAGGAAAAACGATTGGAACACCTATTGCATGTATTGTACGGAACCAAAATCAAGCTTCTAAAGATTATGATTTTTTAAAAGAAACATTTAGACCTGGTCATGCAGATGAGGGATGGTTTTATAAATATGAGCATAGAGATCACAGAGGAGGAGGGCGAAGTTCTGGGCGAGAAACTTTAGCACGAGTTATTGGTGGAGCATTCGCAAAAAAAATTCTTAAAAATACGAATGATACAAAAATTATTGCTCATGTATCAGCTTTAGCAGGGGTAAAGAGTTGTGATATTTTACATGAAAATTTTGATGTATCTGAAATAGAAAAAAATCCTGTGAGATGTGGGGATAAAATTGCGGCTGAAAAAATGATAGAAGCAGTTATGAAGGCAAAAAAAAATAGTGAAAGTGTTGGAGGGGAAATAACTATTTGCATTAAAAACTGTGCAAAATATTTAGGATCACCTGTTTTTGGGAAAATAGAAGGAGAAATTGCACGAGGAATTATGTCATGTGGAGCGGTGCGAAGTTTTGAATATGGGATTGGAACAGATGCAAAAAATCAAGTTGGTTCTGTTCAAAACACCCGTAAAGAGGGGATTTCTGGAGGATTAACAACTGGAGATGATATAATTATAAAAGTTTCTGTGAAACCAACTCCGTCTATTTCACAAAAACAAACTGCGAAAACTCCAAATGGAGAAATTTCAGATTTTGTTATTGGTGGGCGACATGATCCAACTATTCCACCTCGTCTTGTACCAGTTTTAGAAAGCATGATTGCAATGACTTTGGTAGATTTTTTATTGGAACCTGCGGATAGAATGAATCAAATTTTTCGTTAATTTATAATGAGGATATATAAAAATATATCCTCATTATTTTTATATAAAATAAAATAATATTATTTTACATTTTTTCTACAGTTTTAATTCCTAAGCAGTATAAGCCGTTTTTCATAATATTTTTAAAAATTTGAATGATGGCAATATTATATTTGTAGTCTGGGTTTGTTACATCTGCAATTTTTGTATGTGCATAAAAAGAGCTAAATTCGCTCGCTAAATCATATAAATAATTTGCAAGATTGTGAGAGCTTAAACTTTCAAGCGATATTTCTAGTGCAGATTCAAATTGTGTAAATTTTTTTTCAAGATTTGTAATTTTAGCATGTCGGGGTGAAATTGTGTTATTGTGTATTGTTGTAGTGTCTATTTTTTTAAGAATAGACTGTGCTCGGACATATGAGTATAAAAGGTAAGGTCCTGTGTTTCCTGAAAAGTCTAATGCAACTTTTTCGTCATAAACAATATCTTTTCCTGCAGAAACTTTTAAAATTGAATATTTAATTGCAGACATTGCAATATTTTGAGCAATTTCTGTTTTTTCTTCATGAGAAAATTCTGAGAGAGGTGAATTCTCTTGTTTTTCGATTTTTTCTAAAACATTTGTTTGTGCTTCGTTTATCCATTCTTGTGCACGAATAATTCCTCCAGTTCGAGACGACATTTTTCCTGTTTTAAGCTTTAAAATTCCATGAGCTCTGTGCATTGTTTTTTCTTTCCATTCAGGGTTTATAAGTCCTGCGGCTTCTTTTACAATGGTAAAATATTCTTTTTGGTCTCCTCCGGTTATAGTAAGTGAGTAATCTGGGTTATATTTTTCCCATTTTTTATAAAATAATCCAATATCTTTTGCTTCGTATGTTGGTAATCCTTCTGAATTTATGAAAACTCGAGTGTGATATCCGAATTTTTCTCCTTCGAAAATAATGGCGTTTTCTGGTTGTGTAAAAATTTGTTTTCCTTTTGTTCCAGTATTTTCTTTTACTATTCGTGTTCCGTCTGTAAAAGTTGAGCTTTCTAAAAAATAATGGTCAAACTTTGAACCGAGTATTTTGTAAATAGTTTCTAAATATTCTAAAGACCATTTGCATCCCATTTTATAAATTTTTGTAAGTTCTGGGTTTGATTCTGGATTATTGATAATTTCATAAATTTCTTTATTTATTTGTGTTATTTCTGTTTTTGCACTATTTCCTTCTCCTGTTTCTGCTGAAAAATTTTGCTCTCCGAATACATAGCATTTCCCAAGAAATTTTTGTTTTTCATATGGTGTCTTATGTAATGGTAATGCTTCACCAATGTTTTTAATTCCCCATAATGCTTTGGCAATATGCATTCCTACATCTCCCTGAAAGGTTACATTTTTAACATTGGCACCTGCAAATTGTGCAAGTCTGTAGAACGATTCACCAATGACATTTGTCATTACATGTCCAATATGAATTTCTTTAAATAAATTTGGGTCTGTATGTTCGGCAATAAAAACTTTATTTTTTAATCGATTCGTTTTTCCGATATCTTTATTTTGGTTTAAAAATTTTTGTAAATTTTGCGTATAATAATTTTTTGAAATAAAAAAATTAAGAAATCCAGGTCCTGCAATTTCTATTTTTTCAATCGTCTCATTTTCTGATTTTTTTAAAATTATCTCTATATCAGAGAGTATATTTTGTGCAATTTCTCGTGGGTTTTGTTGGAGAATTTTTGATAACTGTAGTGCAATAGTGCAGGAAAAATCTCCATTTTTCGCATTGGTTGTTTGTGAAACCTGAATGTTATTTGTATCAAAATTTATATGTAAATTTTTAAGTGCTTGAGATAATAGATTTATTATTTGAGTTTTCATAATTTTGTAATTTTATAATTTGGAATATCTGAATATAAAGTATTTATATATTAAACTTTATTTTTTACAAAAAAAAGAGTATTCCACTCTTTTCTTTTTATGTAATGTAAATAATATAGAATATAGAAGGATTTAATTAATAAGATTTTTGTCTTTTAATACTTTTTGTTCTGCAAAATATTGTTGTAAGCCGTATATAGCAGAAAGTACTATGATATAAATAATATATGTAATACAAAGTTTTATAAAAATATCTATATTTAAAATATCTGTCCAGAGCACTATAAAGCCTAATGTTCCAATGAGTATAGTTGGAATTAAAAATAAATATAACATTGTGTAAAGTGAAAAAATACTAAATTATACGTCTCTTTCCATAACAACAACCATTGCTTCTACTGAAAAAAATAGAAAAGAGCGTCGAATTTCTTTTTCCATGGTAACAACTCTCCATCCCTCTTTTGCATGTATGTTAAGAAAGTTTGAAAATTTAATAGGGTCAACCTTTGAAGAGCCTAGTAGTATAGAACCGAGTGCATTTTCGCTAAAAATAACAATTTGGTATTCAACTTTATGACTTAAAATACTCATTTTTTTTAGTGTAATATATTTTGTATCAAAATTCTATTATATATGTATGTTGAATTCAATACTAATCTTGCTTTATGCGTATGTTTTATATAAAGTATTTATAAAAATATACTATTTAAAAAAAGAATAAAAGTTTATGAGATTTGATATAATAAAGAATAAAAAATATGGATTTATTTTTTCTGGAATTTTGGTTGCATTAAGTTTGTTTTTTTTAATATCTCCTCAATTTAGGCTTTCGTTGGGGATAGATTTTGTAGGAGGTACAGAGTTAATACTTTCTTCTGAAACATCTAAAATCTCAACAGAAATTTTAGAAAATGTATATATAGATACATTTGGAGAAGAAATTTCACCAAAAGTTTCAGAAATCCAAGGCAATACTGATTTTATTATTAAATCTCATGAATTGTCTTCTGAAGATCAAAGTGTGTTATTGCAAGAATTACATAAAATAGACCCTTTGCTAAAAATAGAGGGTGTATCAACAGTTGGGGCAAGTTTAGGAGATTATTTTAAAAGTCAGGCATTGACGACTTTATTGCTTGCAATTACTGCAATTATACTGTTTCTTGCGTGGACATTTCGTTCTGTTCCAAAGGGGATTTCTTCATGGCGATTTGGTATGACGGCAATTATTGCACTTGTTCATGATGTTTTAATCATAGCCGGTGCATTTGCATTGCTAGGGCAATTTATAAATTTAGAAGTAGATACATTGTTTGTAACAGCATTGTTAACGGTTCTTGGGTTTTCTGTTCATGATACAATTGTTGTGTTTGATAGATTGAGAGAAAATCTAAATGGGAAAAAATCTCATATGATTGAGCAAATTGCTGAAGACTCATTGTGGCAAACAATGGGAAGATCATTGCATACTTCGTTTTCTACTTTATTTGTATTATTATCTCTTCTCTTTTGGGGAGCTCCAAGTATTTTTGCATTTATTTTTGCATTATCATTTGGGATTTTTATTGGAACATATTCGTCAATTTTTATTGCGACTCCATTGTTGGTGTTGTTTATTCAAAAAGACTTAGCAAATGCACCAATTGATGAAGAGGAAGTAGAATATAAAGAAGGGGAGTATATTTCAGGAAAAAAATTAGTATAACAAACTTAAGAATAATAAAATGTTTTGTGATCAAACCTCGCTTTATTTAAAAGCTGGAAATGGTGGAAGTGGTTCAATATCTCTGTTACGAGCTAAATTTTTAGCAAAAGGAGGACCCGATGGTGGAGATGGAGGAAATGGTGGAGATGTGATTTTAAAAGCAAACTGTAATTTGAACAGTTTAATTCATTTGCATTCAAAGAAAAAATTTAAAGCTGAAAATGGAGAAGGTGGTCAAGGGCGACAGCTTCATGGACACTCTGGATCAGATATTATTTTGGAAGTTCCTGTTGGAACGATTATTCGAGAATCGGAAACAGATGAAATCTTATATGATTTTCGAGTCGATAAAGAAGAATTTATTATTGCGAAAGGAGGGCGAGGTGGATATGGAAATGAGCATTTTAAAAGTTCAATTCGACAAACTCCGAGATTTGCAGAATTAGGAGAGCCAGGTCAAGAAATTTATATAGATTTAGAGCTTCAGCTTGTCGCAGATGTTGGGATTATAGGACTTCCATCTGCTGGAAAATCAACATTAATATCTAAAATATCTGCAGCAAAACCTAAAATTGCAGCGTATCATTTTACAACACTTACTCCAAACTTAGGAGTGGTAAGTCTGTCTGATGATAGAACATTTATTGCTTGCGATATTCCGGGATTAATTGAAGGAGCAAGTGAAGGAAAAGGTCTTGGGGATGAGTTTTTACGACATATTTCGAGAAGTAAAATCTGCATTCATTTGGTTGATATTTCACTTCCTCAACCGCTTGATGATTATAGAATTATTAGAAAGGAGTTAGAAAATTACTCAAAAGAGTTGGCAGAAAAAAAAGAAATTATTGTATTTTCAAAAGTTGATACATTAGGAGGAGACGAAGAATTATTAGAGTTTTTACAAGATGAATTTGAAAAAGAGTTAGGCGTTCGTCCGCTGGCAATCGCATCATTTGCAGGAGATGGACTTCATGAACTAAAAGAAAAAGCATGGAAAGTAATTGAAGAAATTAGAGTAGAAGAACGAAAAATTGAAGAAGAAAAAAGAAAGTCGGATGAAATTCAATTGTTTCAGCCTCATCTTGATAAAGTAGATCCAAAGTTTTTTACTATTGAAAAAGAAATTCAGTTAGGTGATGATTTTGGAACTCCGAGACGAGAAGGCTTTAGAATTAAGGGGAAACGATTTGAGCAAATTATTGTTCAAACAGATTTACAAAATAAGGAAGCGACAATGCGTGTGCGAGACGTAATTCATAAAATGGGAATTCAAAAAAAATTATTAGACGCTGGTGCAACGAACGGATCTATATTGTTTGTTGGAGCAAAGCATTTTAACTTTGAGCCTCTCGTATTAAAAAAATAGATAAATATAAGATATATGAAGAATAATAAAATTATTACTAAAGCCTTATTTCCTGTGGCAGGAATGGGAACACGAATGTTACCCTTAACAAAAACATCAGCAAAAGAATTGTTGCCAGTTTATGACACTCCTGCATTAGATATTTTAGTAGAAGAGTGCATGAATGCTGGAATTGAAGAAATCATTTTTGTAACATCAAAAGGAAAAGATTCAATTCTGGATTATTTTGATGCATTGCCAGAATTAGAAAGCAAATTGCAGAAAAAAGTTGATGCAGGAGATATAGGAAGTGCAGTTCGATTAAAAAGAATTACAAAATTTAAAAATGTAAAATTTTCATCTGTTCGACAGTCTGAACAACTTGGCGATGGACATGCTATTTTACAAGCAAAACATTTATTAAAAAATGAACCATTTGTTGTTGTGTTTGGTGATGATTTAACATTTCCAAATACTACTTCAGAAGATGCAAAAAAATCTTCTATTCAGCAGTTGTTAGAAGTGTATGAGGTAGAAAAATGTTCTGTTATTGGAGTACGGTCGGTGGCAATTGAAACTATTTCTTCGTATGGAGTTGTGGACATCAGTAATTCAGATAAAAAAGTGAATACTGTAAAAAGTGTTGTAGAAAAACCAAAACAACAAGATGCACCATCAAATCAGGCAATTATTGGAAAATATATTTGTACTGCTGATATTTGGAATGCATTGGAAAATGCAAATGCATCGGAAGGTGGGGAAATACGCCTAATAGATGGATTTGAGCAATTATTAAAAAATGATATTTCTGTTGCGTCCTGTGCGATAGAAGGAGAGCGATTCGATGCAGGAAATATTAAAGAATTATTTTTTGCAAATGTGTATAGGGCTATATGTAGTGGAGAAGTTACAAAAGATGAGATTTTAGATGTTATGAAATTGATTTAAGAAATAATCACTTTGCTCTATTTCATAAATATATTATGATATATAATAGATATAATTACGTTTTATATAAAAATTTATGCCAAATATTGCAAATGTTAAAAAAGTATTACTTTTAGGGTCAGGAGCCTTAAAAATTGGAGAAGCTGGAGAGTTTGATTATTCTGGATCTCAAGCAATAGAAGCATTACGAGAAGAAAATATCGAAATAATATTGGTGAATCCTAATATCGCGACAAATCAAACTTCTACTCAAGATGGAGTAACGGTCTATTTTCAACCAGTATTACCTGAATTTGTAGAACGAATTATTGAAAAAGAAAAACCTGATGCAATTATGTTAGCGTGGGGAGGGCAAACAGCTTTAAATTGTGGTTCAGAGTTGTATCATTCAGGAGTATTAAAAAAACATAATGTAAAAGTACTGGGGACATCTGTTGAAACTATTGATAAAACAGAAGACCGAAAGGTGTTTAATGAAGAATTAACAAAGATTGGAGTGTATTTCCCAAAATCACAGGCATGTGAAACTATTGAAGAAGCGCGAAAAGCATTAAAAGATATTAAATTACCATGTTTAGTTCGAGCTGCTTTTACTCTTGGAGGAGGGGGATCTGGTTTTGCATATAATGAAGAAGAATTTGAGGTTTTGATTAAAAATGCATTTGCATATTCTCCTCAAATATTAGTAGAAGAAAGCTTAAAAGGATGGAAAGAAATTGAGTATGAAGTAGTGCGAGATAGAAATAATAACTGTATTACAGTATGTAATATGGAAAATTTTGACCCTCTGGGAATTCACACAGGAGAATCTATTGTAATTGCACCTTCTCAAACACTTTCAAATGAGGAGTATCAAATGTTACGAACGGTTGCAATAAAAACAATTCGACATTTGGGAGTTGTAGGGGAGTGTAATATTCAATATGCACTCGATCCAAATTCTCAAAAATATAGAGTTATAGAGGTGAATGCGAGACTTTCTCGATCTTCTGCTTTGGCGAGTAAAGCAACAGGGTATCCACTTGCCTATGTGGCCGCAAAACTTGCACTTGGTTATACATTAGACGAGCTTACAAATACTATTACAGGGTGTACATCTACACTTTTTGAACCGTCTTTGGACTATGTTGCATTAAAAATTCCACGATGGGATTTAAATAAGTTTCGAAAAGTTTCACAGATTATTTCTTCTGAAATGAAAAGTGTTGGAGAAATCATGGCGCTGGGAAGAACATTTGAAGAAGTTTTACAAAAAGGGTTAAGAATGCTTCAAACAGGAGCACAAGGTATTTCTGATCATCCTTATACATTTGATGATGTTCGGTCATCGTTGGCAAATCCAACACCACTTCGAGTTTTTGCTATTTATAGAGCAATGCAAGAAGGAATTTCTATTGATGAAATTGCAGATATTACCAAAATTGATAAATGGTTTTTAGAAAAAATTGAAAGAATTTATAAAACGGAACAAGATCTAAAAAATATTTCTAAAGATTCACAAAATGAAGAATGTGAAGATTTTAAATACACTCTTTTGAAATCTAAAAAAGAAGGATTTTCAGATAATGTAATAGGAAAGCTTTTAGATAGATCTGCATTAGAGATACGAAATATGCGAAAAAACATGGGAATTATCCCAGTTTCAAAAAAAATTGATACGTTGGCGGGAGAGTTTCCTTCGCAAACCAATTATTTATATATGACGTATCACGGAACAGGTAATGAATAGTAGGATTCCTACTATTCATTATTTTTTACTATATAATCGTATAAATCCTTTTTTATACGCCATAAGCGATGCAACAACTAAATCTGGAGATACTCCCGTAACGGTTACCGAGTTATTCTTTGAATCTGAAAAAGTAATTTTTACTCGTACACTGGCATCTAAACCACCACTTTGTACATTTACCTCGAAATTATCTAGGTTTATTTTATAGTCAGTTTTTTGTTTCAGTGCTTTTTCTATTGCCGAAATTGCAGCATCAACAGAACCAGTTCCATTTGATTGTGCAGAAATTTCTTCATCGTTAAATTTTATTGCAACTGTTGCTTCCGCTTTTTTGTTAAAATAATGTGTTCCTACAACATCTATAATTTGTAATATTTCATCTGAAGAGTTTTTTGTATTCGCTATTACTTCTTCAAGGATAGCTTGAAATTCACCTTTTTTCATTTCTGTTCGTCGTTCAAAAAAGAGAATTATTTCTTCGCATAATTCTTTGAGAAATTTAGGATTTTTTGCAGAATTAAATCCAAATTTATTTTCAGCAATTTCTTTAATATCAGAGTGTGATGGTTTTGTAGAAAATAAAATTTCACTATTATTTTTATCTGATTTTAAATCTAAAATACCTGAATCTAAAAAATCAGCGATGTCTTCTATGCTGTTTTCTACAGCTGGAAAATCTGGAAATAAAATAGTTGCAGAATGTGAGTCTTTTAGTCCAACTCCTGTTGCAATACATACAACTACATCGTTTTCAGAGATTATATTTTTTGATTTTAATTTTTTTACGCACGCGATTGGAATTGCTCCACTGGGTTCTGTAAAAACACTTGCAAGCATTGCCATGTCTTTTTGAGATTCTAACACTGTTGTATCATCAATCATTTCAAAATATCCTTTTGAATCACGAATAATATTTAATAATTTCATATCATCTAGTGGAGCTCCGATATTTACAGCACCACAAAGAGATGATGGAAAATCGATTGTTCGTTGTTCTTTTTCATTCGCATGAAAGGCACTGCATAATGTATCTGCTTTTTCTGGTTGTGTACCAATAATTCGTGGAACGGTATCTATAAGTCCAAGTTCTTTCCATTCCATAAATCCTTTTGCGATTCCATATAAATTTGTACCACATCCAACAGGTGCTAAAACAACATCTGGAACTTTCCAATTTAATTGTTCAATAATTTCATAAGCAATAGATTTTTGTCCTTCTCCTCGAAAGGCGTAGTCTCCTGCTAAAAGATATCCATATTTTTTGGCCATTTTGCTTGAAAGTTTTACACAATCTGCATATGTTCCTCGGACTTTAATTACTTTTCCACCATATGCTAAACTTTGTGAAAGTTTTCCAAGTGGTGTGGTATCGGGAACAACAACATAGCAAGGGATTCCTGCTCGTGCAGAATATGCAGAAACTGATGCTGCCATATTTCCAGTAGATGCAACAACAATTGCACTTGCTCCCATTTCAACAGCTTTTGAAATTTCAACTAAAGAACCTCTATCTTTAAATACACCTGTTGGATTTGCTCCTTCGTTTTTAATGTATAAATTTTTAATTCCGTATTTTTTCGATAATTCTTTTGATTGAATAAGTGGAGTAGCTCCTTCATCTAAAGAAATAACATTTTGTTTATCTTTTAGTGGATAAAAATCTAAATATTTTACAGCTGAAATAGGGGTGTTTTTAATATTATAGATATTTATATTTTTCTTTAATTTTGTAATATCAAAAATAATATCAAGTGCTTGTCCACATTTTAAACATCTCGTTATAGTTTCTTCTTCTGTAAATGTACTTTTACAGTGCACGCATTCTATTTTGTAGCTAGGTGTCATAATTTTTTTTATAAAATAATAGTCTTTTTTATTTAATAATCACTTTGTGGATCTGATTCACGAAATCTCATTTTTGCTTTGTCAAATATTAACTCGCACTCTCCAACTTCTCCATTTCTATGTTTTCGAATAAGGAGCTCTGTTACTCCTGGTTTGTCACTATCTTTATTATAATATTCATCTCTGTAAATCATAATAACAACATCTGCATCTTGCTCAATTGCTCCCGAATCTCGCAAATCTGAAAGCATTGGGCGTTTATCTGGGCGAGATTCCACTCCTCGAGAGAGTTGGGAAAGTGCTATTACTGGAATATGAAGTTCTCGTGCTAATGCTTTTAAGCTTCGTGAAATTTCTGCAATTTCTAATACTCTATTCCCCGCAAGTTTTGGGTCTCCTGTAGACATTAATTGCAAATAATCAATAATAATCATATCAAGTCCATGTTCCATTTGAAGTCTTCTTGCTTTTGCTCGTAATGCTGAAATGCTTGATTCAACGGTGTCATCAATATAAATTGACATTTTTGATAGTTTATCCATAGCAGGTCCCATTCGCATAAATTCTTCATCTGATAATTGTCCTTTCTGTAGTTTAAAGGAATCAACTTGTAAAATATTCGCAAACATTCGGTCTACCAATTGTTCTTTTGACATTTCTAATGAAAAAAATCCAATTGATTTTCCATATAAATCGGCAGAATTTATAGCAGCTGCCAATGAAAACCCTGTTTTCCCCATAGATGGACGCGCTGCCAAAACCACTAAATCTGATGGTTGAAATCCACCTAATATTCTATCTAAATTGGCAAATCCAGATTTAACACCAGTATCTAAATCTTCATCATCGTTGTCATGTCGTTCAGAAAATACTTCAAATCGTCCTGATAAAATTTCATTTATTGGGATAAATTTATTTTTCAAAAAAGTTTGAGAAATGGTGAAAACTTCTTTTTCACTTTGTTCCAATAAACTTTCTATATTTTCATCTTCTTCGTATCCAAAAGAGGTTATTTTTTGTCCTGCAATTACCATTTTTCGCAATGTAGATTTTTGTTTTACAATATTCGCATATTCTAAAATATTTATAGCAGATGGAACAATAGTCATGAGCTCTGCTAAGAACCCAATACCTCCAATTTTTTCAAGTAAATCTTTTTTCTTTAATTCTTCAGGTACGGTAATTAAATCTATTGGTTTTCGTAAATTTGATAAATGCAATATTGTTTCATATATATCTTTATTTCCTTGAGAATAAAAATCGTCGGTTCGTAAAAAATCTGAAATTTTCATTAATGAATTGGGGTCAACCAATAATGCACCCAAAACTGAATGTTCTGCATCGAGAGAGTGCGGTGGAATTTGTGGAGTTATAGCCATGAATATGATATGAAATGTAACACAATATATGAAAATTTTATTTTGATTCTATCAAACTATCCTTCGCACTTCACGCCTTTTTTAAAAATAGAGATATTCGTAAATCCAGCTTGTCGTAAATCTTGTGCGTGAGATTTACTCATAACACCTTTAGAGCAAAATAAAACATAATTTTTTGATTGATCTAAATTTTTAAATGTTTCATTTATATCATAGAAAGGAATTTCTAACACTTGAATTGCTGTTTCAGAAAAAGGAGAAGGATTCTTTTTTATTTGATCGGCTTGTCGTAAATCTATAACTATTTCATTTGGATCAACAACAGATTTTACTGTAATATTTTCTTCTGTAGCGAGACATAAATTATCCATTTTTTCTACCGTTTTATTTTCAACTGCTTCTGTTATTAAATTTTTAGAAAGATTTTCTTCGGTAAACAATACTGCATCAATTTTTGCACAAGTCGCAGGTTTATTTGAAAGTACTCCGCAAAATTCTGGCATTTGTGCTGCAAAAATATCTGTTCCCATTTTTCGACTTATATCAATAATTTCATTTTTATTAAAAGTAAGTAACGGTCGAAAGAGGGGAGTTGTGTCGAGTGCTTTTTCTATAACTGATAAATTTATCAATGTTTGACTGCTGACTTGAGCAATACTTTCTCCTGTTACAATTGCTGCATATCTAAAATCTTGAGCGAGTAACTCTGCTGCACGCATCATACATCTTTTTAAAAGAATTGTACGGTATCGTTCTTCTGTTTTTTCAATTAATTCTTGCATCACTTTTTCAAATGGTACAATAATCATATTTGGTACATATCCATTCGAGTATTTCTGAGCAATATATTTTGAGACTTGCTTCACTCCTTCTTTATGGTCATATCCTCCAAGATTAAAAAATAAAAAATCGGTGGGACATCCTTTTCGCATCATCATAAATGTTGATACTCCAGAATCATACCCTCCAGAAATTAAAGAAACTACTCTTTCTTCAGATCCCATTGGCATTCCTCCTATAGATTCGTATCGAGTTGTTAAAAGAGAAAGTATTGTATCTTTTACTTCAATTTGTACATTATAATCAAAATTTTTCATTTTTACAGAACTTCCATCAATTCTTCGTAATAACCCACCTCCAATATATCGTGCTAAATCGCTTGATTTAAAATTATGCGTTCCACTTCTTTTTACGGTAACTCGAAATGTTTTGTTTTGTAAATGTTGTAGTTTTGGGGTGATATCGGCTAAAATATCATCGAATTCTTTTAATTCAAATTGCTCCCGTTCCCAAAAAAATGCAAGTCCAGAAATACATTGTAATGCATGAATAACTTGCATTTTTTTTTCAATATTTTCAGATATGTATAATTCGAGCTCTAATCTATCGTATTTTCGTATAAGTTTAAATTCTGATTTTTCACAAATAGTATTCAATGATTTGTGAATATTTTGGTCTAACCGTCTAATAAGTGATTTTCGAACATAATCACTTTTTAATGTTATATCTGGTGAAAGTTTAAGAAGAAAGCTAATAATACTGTTGTTTTCTCGTCCCATTTTGTGAAATATAAAAATTATGTATAAAGATTAAGTATAAAAATTATATCTGATAATCTATAATATATATACTTAAATTCTTATAAATTAAAAATGGCACAAATAAAAGAGACACGACCAGAAATGTATTTACGTGAAATTCGAGATTTGCAAAAGCAAAATGGGGAATTGTTACAAAAATTATATGCGGCCGAAGAAGATAAAATTTCTTCTAAACGGTGGGCTACAATGTTTCATATTGCAACAATGTTGTTACCATATGCTTTTAGTGCATATGTTTCATGGGTTTTTTATGAAAAAGTTCAAGATACGTTTAATAGCTTTAAACAATTTATCGTTGATTCTCCGTCTCGAGTGAAAGGAGGATTAGTTGAAAATTTTACGGGAAATATTGATTCTGTAAAAGATACTGGTGAAGTGATTTGGAAAAATAAAAATACTATTTATAAGAAAGGAGAAGATTTATTAAAGACATATGTCGGGAACTAACGCGTAAGTGTAAACGATTGTAAAATATTCATAATTAATTCTTTTTCTGCTTCACTTGCATTCATATCGGATAATATATTTATAACATATGTTTTTTTCTCTGAATATGAAATAACATTTAAAGAGTAGACCTGTGCAAAAGTATTTGTTCCTGCATATTTTTCTGTATAAATTACAAGTCGCGATGCTGGTTTTTTGCTTGTAATTGTATCAGATATTTCAGATTTTATAATTTCTTCTGTCGTAAAATTTTCTTCTGAAATAATTTTAAAATCTTGAGATGCTTTTCTTACCATTTCATAATTTTTTTTAATTAATATATCTAATGAAGGAGGAAGAGAATTTATGTTTGAAATAGTAATACTGAGTGGGATTTCTGAAATATAATTCGGTTCTCTTGCTGCAAATATCATGTATTTTGGATATTCTTGTTTTGGAAAAATTTCCCAAGTTTCTGGAATCGAAATGCTATAATTTGCTTTTGTTTCTATTTCTTGAATATTTTCTTCATTACTTCCTTCAAGACATCCAGAAAATGTAAAAAGTGAAATGATTGATAGAATAAAAATACTATTTTTGAAATGTTTTAAATGTTTTAAATGTTTCATGTGTATACTATAAATTATATAATTTTATATGCTGTTATATGATAAAGTGTAGCATGTATCTATTTTATAAAACATATCTATGTCTTTTGAATTTTTTCCTCAGCCAAATATTATTTTGCAAATTGGAAAGGTATCTTTCTATTTTTACGGAGCAATGTATGCCTTATCTGCATTCAGTGCATATTTTATTACGAAATATTGGGTAAAAAAAATGAAAATAGAAAATTGTTCAAATGATGATGTTTTAGATATTGTTTTTTGGAGTTTAGTTTCTGGTGTTATTGGTGGGCGATTTGGGTATATGCTTATTTATAATTTTGAAAATTTTATACGAGATCCATTTTCAGCTTTTACTGTATGGAATGGGGGAATGAGTATTCATGGTGGTCTTCTTGGTGGTGCAATTGGGTTTTATTTGGTTACTAAAATAAAAAAAATGGATATTTTGCAATTTTCAGATATCTCGGTTGTCTCTATTGCTTTTGGTATGGCACTTGGACGGCTTGGAAATTTTGTAAATAAAGAACTTGTAGGACGAGAAACAACTGTTCCTTGGGGTATAGATTTTGGTGACGGACTTATGCGTCATCCATCACAGTTATATGCAATGGGGAAGGATTTAATTTTATTGAGTATATTTTGGTATATTTTAATAAAAATTTCGGAATATAAACAAAATAAAACAATAAATTCTGGGTATGTGTTTTCAGCTTTTTTAATGATGTATGCAATGTTTCGGTTTATTGTTGAATTTTTTAGAGAGCCAGATCCTCAACTTGGATTTATATTTTTAAATTTTTCTATGGGGCAAATATTATCTGTAGTATTATTTACGATTGGAGCATTTAGTTTTCTTTTATTAAAAATATTAAAAATATTAAAAAAGAGAGTGATATAATCACTCTCTTTTTTTTATTTAATTTTTTTTATATATTTAATTTTTTTATTCTGCGTCTTTAATAGAAAGATTTAATCGTCCTTTATCATCAACTTCCATAAGTTTTACTCGAACTGAATCTCCTACAGATAAAATGTCAGAGAGGTTTTCAATTCGTTCATCTGCAACTTTCGAAACATGCACAAGCCCTCCAACATTTGAAGTTATATCTACGAATGCACCATATGCTTCAACTCGTCCAACAATAGCATTGTATGTTTCTCCCACTTTTGGTTCAAATGCTAACATTTTAATAATTTCTACTGTTTTTTCTAATATTTCAATTGAGACTTCTCCAGTCGATGCAACGGTAACAAGTCCATCATCATCAATATTAATTTCACATCCACTATCTTCTGTAAGTTTTTGAATTATTTCTCCTCCTCGTCCAATAACTTTTCCAATTAAATCTGTTGAAATTTGAACTGTTAAAATTTTAGGAGCAAATTCAGAAAGTTTTGGTTCTACTTCTGGAATAACTTTTGCCATTTCATTTAAGATATGAAGTCGCCCTTCTTTTGATTGTGCTAAAGCTTTTTTGAATACTTCTAAATCAATTTTTTTCAATTTAATATCCATTTGAATTGCTGTAATTCCTTCTGATGTTCCTGTTACTTTGAAATCCATATCTCCTACGAAATCTTCATCGTCTTGAATATCAGATAAAATTTTATAATTTGAACCGTCTTCAGAAGTAATTAACCCCATTGCAATTCCAGAAACTGGTCGTTTTATTGGAACTCCAGCTGCCATTAGTGCAAGTGTAGAACCACATGTCGCTGCCATAGAAGATGAACCATTCGACATTAAAATTTCTGAAACAACTCGAATTGTATATCCAAATTCTTCTTGAGATGGAAGAACTGGAAGAAGTGCTCGCCATGCTAACGCTCCGTGTCCAATTTCTCGGTTTCCCGTCATTAATCGATGAGAACATGATGCAACTGAATATGGAGGAAAATTATAATGGTGAAAATAGTGTAATTTTTCTTCTCCTTCAATTCCTTCAATAATTTGAGCTGCTGATGGAGGAGCAAGAGTTACAATAGATAATGCTTGTGTTTCTCCTCTTTGGAATAATGCAGAACTATGCGTTCTTTCAAACATATTTTTTTCTATATAAATTGGACGAATTTCGTCTAATTTTCGTCCAGCAATTCTTTTTTCATCTTCTAAAATAGCGGTTCTTAAAATATTTTTCCAAACTGTGTCTGCAGCTGTTTGAAAATTTTCTTCAATTCTTTCTTCTGAAAATCCTCCAGATTCTAAAGCTTTTATTTTTGCATTTTCTGTAATTACTGTTTTTTCAGCAACTCGTTGTAATTTTCCAGGAATCGTCCATAGTGCATTTTGATACGCATCGAAACATTCAGATTTAACCCATTCATTTAATTCTGTATCGATTTCAACTGGTGCTACTATAATTTTTTCTTGTCCTCTATCGGCTCGAAGTTCTTCAAAAAATGCACAGATTTTTTTTCCTTCTTGATGTCCAAATTCAATAGCTTCCAACATTTTTTCTTCTGTGACTTCGTTTGCTCCAGCTTCAATCATAACAACTCCATCTTTTGTAGAAGAAACAATTAAGTCTAAGGCTTGAATTTTTCGATCTTCTAAGCTTGGATTTAACACAAGTGTAGAAGTTTCTGTATCAATTCCAATTCGTAGCATAGAAATTGGTCCTTCCCAAGGGATATTTGACACATGTAATGCTGCAGAAGCTCCTAGAGCTGCACAAATATCATGTTCATTTTCTTTATCGTATGAAAGAGTCGTAAGCATTATTTGAACATCATTTCGTAAATTTTTTGGAAATAATGGACGAATTGAACGGTCTATTACTCGTGAAATTAAAATTTTATCATCTGATGGTCGCGTTTCTCTTTTTAAAAATCGAGAACTTTTAATCATTCCAGATGCATATAATTTTTCTTGATAATTAACCATAAGTGGCATATAGTTAATATTTCGTGCAGTTTGAGACATTACAACAGTACAAAGCACAGAGGTTCCTCCGCATGTAACAACACAAGATCCGTTTGTGAGTGTTGCGTATTTTCCGAAATCAAATGTGTATTTTTTCCCTGCGATATCTAATTCATAGATTTTATGATTTGAGTAATAACTCATAAGTTTTTTTATAATAAATGGATATTTTTTTCTTTTATATAAGACTGATTGAATATAACATTAATTACTCTTATATTAAAATGTAAAAATTATTACTCATAAAATAGAAAATAGAAAATAGAAAATAGAAGAGATATTTGTATATTGTAATTTTTTTATAAAAATAGGTAGTAAAATATTTTAGTTTGTAACAACTTTTATTTTACTACCTATTAATTTTCTATTTAATGTCTTACTTTATTCTATTCTATTTTATTCTATTCTTGCGTATTTGTTTTAGATTTTAGATGAAACAAATTCTGCAATATCTTTTCTTCGAAGAATAAAAGCAATTCCTAGCATCATAATTCCGATTGGAATAAATGGAGTATCTAAACCAGTTTGAATATTTCGTCGAGGTGTATAAATTCGTTTACATGTACTAATGTCAGATTGCCATTTGTATCCTGCAGGACAAATAGGTGTATCACCTTCACTTACAATGACAGTTTCCATTGATTTATCTTTAATTGGAACATTTGTAGAATTTCCTGTTAAAATATTTTTAATTTCTGTTCCTTGTGGCACTCCTGCTCGTACAATCATTTCAACTTTTTTAGAGAATGTGTCTCCAACAGGAAGAAATTTCCGTTTAAATTCAAGAGTTCTATTGTTTGTAAGTCGTTTTTTATATTTTTCTGTTGGTTCTAAAAACTCTGATGGGAATTTATCGATAAGAACAACATTTTTCATATCTACATTTCCAGTATTTTTAAGAGAAAGTGTATATGTCACAATATCTCCTGTTTTAACCGAATGTTTATCTGCTGTTTTATCTAAGATATAATCTGGGTTTTGTGCAACGCCTGCTGTTTTTACATATGCAACAGATGTTCGCCCAACTCCTTTTTTAGAATCAATTTTTGGACATGTGTAATCTGTATCAAAACTTTGAATTCGTGCAGTGTTTAAACCAATCGCATCTCCATCATTTGAAAGTGTTGTAGTATATGTAAATTCTCGACTTCCATTTGCTGGAACGGCTGCAACAATAGTGAAGATTCCTCCTTCATATGTCGCACCAGATTGTGTTTGAATAGCACCATGTTTCACTCCGTTGCTGGATGCAAATGTATCTTTAATTTTTACATTATATGCAGATGCATTTCCTGCATTTGAAACAATTATTTTATATGTAGCATTTTGTGTTTTATTTGCGATAAGTCTTGCTGCTGTTTCTCGTGATCCAGCTGGTTCATACTGCCCACCTTCAATTTTTACATATTTTACAATATTTAAATCAATGTTGGCGTTTGTGTTACATCCACCACCAGATCCACCACCACCTCCTCCAGTAGAAGGTGTATATCGACTTGCAGTACATGTTACATTTGATCCTCCATTTAAACCTTGGCATGTCCAAGCAGTACTTGCTCCTTGTGCTGGAAATGCTGGTGGATTTGGGTTAGCAGTTCCATATTTACAAAATTGTGAATTTGCAGGATATGCAGTTGTTGATGAACTATATGTTTGTGCTGCTGTTCCACATACTCCATTTGTTGGAGTTGTAGGAGTAGATGTAGGCGTCGGTGTAGGAGTTGATGTGATTTTTACTGTTGCAGATGAAGTATCATTTTGAGAATTTGTATCATTGTCTGGATTTGGTGTAATAACAACAGAATTAATTGTTTCTCCTGATGTAAATGCAGGTAATAGTTTTGCTTGATATGTAATTGATCCAGATTGGCTTACTGTTAGATTTCCAATTGTACATGTGATTTTACCGTCTGTTGCATGCGCTACATCGTTTGTACATCCTGTTGGAAGACTCGATTCTACAATTTCAATTTTCGCTTTTTTATATGTATCAACAATTTTTACATCAAGTGCAGTATTTTTTGAGGTATCTAAATTTTTATAATCAATTTTAAATGTAACGGTTGATTCTTTATCTACGGTTACAGATTTTTCACTATTTACCGTTTTATTAATTTCTAGGTCATATTCTGGAACTGTATCTACGACAGTAACCTCTGTTTCAGATGTATCATTATTTTGATTTGTATCACCATCTGGATTTGGTTTAATTTCTGCAGTATTTTTAATTTTCGTACCTGCACTAGCATTATCATTTACTTTAATAGTATATGTAATAGTTTTTGCATCTCCATATGCGAGGTCTCCTAGAGTACAAGCAATATGTTCACCTGTCATAATATAATATACAGGGTCGTCGTCTGATGTTACTGCACATGTTACTCCTGCAGGAAGGTTTGTAAATTGTACCGAATATGCATCTAAATTATTATTATCAAAAATATCAAATATTTTTACATTTTTTGCGACTGTTCCAGGAGTTAAATTTTCATATGTAAGAGTGTAGGTAAGTGTTTGACCAGCTTCTACATTTTTATTTGTTGCTCCGTCTACTAATTTATTAATTGTTAAATCGTATTCATTTGGATTAATAACATTTACTGTTGCAGATGAAGTATCATTTTGAGAATTTGTATCATTATCTGGATTTGGAGTAATTACAGCTGTATTTATTGTATTTCCAGTAGTGAACCCTGCTAACAGTTTTGCACTATATGTTCTTTCTCCTGTTTGTCCAACTATTAGATTTCCCAGTACGCATGTTATTTTTCCATCTGTTGAATTATTGCTACATCCTGTTGGAAGACTCGATTCAATAATTTCAATTTTATCTTTTTCATATGTATCAACAATTGTTACATCAATTGCCGTATTTTTTGAGGTTGAAAGATTTTCATATGAAAGTGTAAACTGAACAGTTGAACCAACCGCCACAGTATCTTCTTTTTTTGTATTTACTGTTTTTTCAATTTTTAGATCATATTCTTGAATTTCATCTAAAATTTTCACTCGAGCATGATCACTATTATTGTTGTCGTTTGTTTCTGGGTTATCTGTACAAATTGTTACTGTATTATCAATATTTGCTCCATTTGCAACATTATTATTAATAATAGCTGAATATGTAAGTGTGTGATATGCACTGGAATATGCTAAATCTCCAACTGTACATTGAATAAATCTACCTTGTAAGACTGCAACGAGTGCATCTTCATCTTGTGTGATTTCACATGTAACTCCTGCTTCCGGTTGGAATTGAATAGAGTTCATATCAATTTTTGTTGTATCTGGATAATCTTTAATAATTACATTTTTTGCAATAACACCTTGTGTATTATTTCTATATTCTAGTTTATATGTAACTCGTTCTCCAGCGTTGTCATTATGAATATCAGGCCAATATTTCCCTTCTACCGATTTTTTAATTTCAATATCTACTGGTGGTAACTCTGAAAGTGTAGCAGTACATGTTCCCGAATTTTGTCCTCCGTTACTTCCTTCACATGTCCATGTCGCAGGTGTATTTGTAGTAGGGAAGGCTGGTGGGTTTGGGGTAGCAGTTCCAGTAGCACAAAATTGTGTATTTGCAGGGTAAGCAGTAGTTCCGCTTGGATAAGCAGTTGCGCCAGTTCCACATGTTCCGTTTATAGGAGTTTCTGCTACAGTTAGTTGTGCAGTTGAATCATCATTTGCTCCATTTGTATCTAAATCATTTGGATTTCTATTAAGAGTTCCATTTGAACCTGTGTTATTATCTGGATTTGTATCTGTATCAGGGATAATTTCTACCGTATTATTAATTGTTCCGGTTGCAGTTGTTAAAACTTTTGCGGCATATTTAAATGCATGATTTTGTCCTGGAGCTAAATCGTATGCATCACATGTAATTAACCCTTGTGTTGCTGAATAATTCACATTATTTGTACATCGGCTTGTAACAGATGTAATTTCTATTTTTGATTTATCATATTTATCATAAATAGTTGTTCCTGTTGGAGTTCCTGTTGAGCTAGCTAAATTGCTATATGATAGTTGATATACAACCGTTTGTCCTTTTGTTACTTGTAGATCTGTACTCGTAATTGTATTGTTTGTATTATCTGTAGTCGTTCCAACTGTTTTTTCTATTGTTAAGTCATACGTTGCAGTCTCTTCTGCTACAGTTAGTTGTGCAGTTGAATCATCATTTGCTCCATTTGTATCTAAATCATTTGGATTTCTATTAAGAGTTCCATTTGAACCTGTGTTATTATCTGGATT
>CAMZKJ010000031.1 GCA_947311245.1 uncultured Candidatus Altimarinota bacterium | reverse complement strand
TTCAGTTGGAATAGAAGTTGTAACACCGCTGTATTATAAAGATTTAGCAAATATTTTTGCACAAAATTTTACTCCAGATTTATATGCTCTTGGGTGGAGCGCTATAATATCTCTTTTAGTTGCATATTCTGTACAAATTTTAGTATGGCGAATCTTTGAATGGTTTATTATTCCATTTGAAGTTGGTGGAAAAAATATTTTATCATTATATGCTTTTGATGTGTTGACTCGTCAAAAGTTTTTATTTTTTCAAAATGAATTTGCAGGAAGTTTAATAAAAAAACATAGTCGGTTTGTTGCAGAATTTGAACAAATAGCCGATTGGTTTTTCTTTAAAGGACTTATAAATACGCTTGTAATTATTGGTGGATTTATTGTATTTGCTCAAGAAGATTTATATTTTGCATTTATATTTTTTGCATGGTGTATATTTTTTCTTGTTGCGTCAGGTTTTGGTTTTTATTTTAAATTTCGGTTTGATGAAAAACGAGCACAGTTAGAATCAAAGGTGGGTTCGCTTTTTTCTGATACATTTTCAAATATTTTTACGGTTAAAACTTCTCAAATTGAAGCAAGTGAAAAAGTAACAATTCAAGATAAATTATCAGATTTATATGCGGTTACAAAAATTTCTTGGATTATAATAGGGGTTATATTTGGGATTCAGGCGGTTTTAATGATTGGAATGGAGTTGTATATGGTTTCGGGAATGTTAGAAAAATGGAAAATAGGAAATTTCTCTATTGGAGAATTTGTCTTGTTTCAAACTATTTTATTTTTAATTTTTAATAAAGTTTGGGATTTTGGAATGTCTCTTCGTTCATTATTTACATCTGTTGCAAATGCGAGTGAAATGCTAGAAATTATAAATAATGCAAATGTTGAAAAAGATGAAAGTTTTAGTAGAGATTTACAAATAAATGCTGGAAAAATAGAAATAAAAAATATGACATTTGCACATGATTCATCAAAAAATTTATTTGATAATTTTAATTTAAAAATTTCTGCAGGTGAGCATATTGCTTTGGTTGGAGAGTCGGGAAGTGGAAAAACGACTATTACAAATTTATTATTTAGATTTTTTACTCCGCAAAAAGGAGAAATTTTATTCGACGATATTTCAGCAGATAGATATACATTGAAATCGTTGCGAAGCCAAATTTCTATAGTGCCTCAGCATCCAGAAATGTTTCATAGAACATTACGAGAAAATATAACACTTGGGAAAAATATTTCAGATGAAAAAATATTTGAAGCTTTGGAAAAATCTCAATCATTACAATTTGTAAATAATTTAGAAAAAGGTTTAGATACGGTAATTGGGGAAAGAGGTGTGAAATTATCAGGAGGGGAAAAGCAACGAATTGCAATTGCACGAGCATTTGTAGAGAATGCACCCATTGTTATTTTAGATGAAGCCACGTCAGCATTAGATTCAATAACAGAAAAAGAAATTCAAAAGGGAATCTTTGAGTTGATAAAAAATAAAACAGCAATTGTTATTGCTCATAGGCTTTCTACTGTTCAAAAAATGGATAGAATAATTGTAATGAAAACTGGTAATATTGTAGAAGAAGGTGTGCATGAAAATTTAATTTTGCAAAATGATATGTATGCACATATGTGGAAAAATCAGGTATAGGAATATAGGAATATAGGAGTGTAGGGGAGTCGTGGTATAGAGTAAGCGGATCTGTAAATGTTACAATATAAAAAATTATGAAATTTTCAATTCTTACATTATTTCCAGATTTTTTTAGTTCTCCGTTGCAGGAAAGTATTTTGAAGCGTGCTATCGAAAAACAACAAATTTCTGTAGAAACAATAAACATTAGAGACTTTTCCGATAATTCGTATAAAAGAATAGATGCCAAGCCTTTTGGGGGAGGTGCTGGAATGCTGATGCAAGCTGAACCAATAGCGAAAGCTATAGAGAGCGTGAAGAATGGAGAGGAGGAGTATGAAGTGATATTTTTTACACCATCGGCTCCAGAATTAACACAAAAAGATAGTTATGAACTTGCAAAAAACAATACGCATAAAGTATTTTTATGTGGACATTATGAAGGGGTAGACCAAAGAGTGATAGAAAAATATGTAGATAAACAATTTTCAGTTGGAAAAACTGTATTAACAGGAGGGGAAATTCCTGCTTTGCTCTGTTTAGATTCTATTGTGCGTTTATTGCCAAATGTTATTTCAAAAGAAAAATCGCACGAACGAGAAACCTTTTCGGCTGAATTGTATGGCAAAGGAGAATATCCGCAATTTACTCGTCCAGAAAATTGGCGAGGTATAGAGGTTCCAAAAGTATTGCTTTCAGGAAATCATGCAGATATAGAAAAATATCAACTTGAAAATTTAAAGAATTGTAGTACAGAGGAAATACAAATTATTATATTTCGAGAAAAATATAAAAATAAAAAATTTAAATTGGAAAAAAATATATATGTAGAATTGTTGCCTTATTTTATTGGGACTGATTTGAATATTTTAGAATTTAAAATATTTACTAAAAATACAAGAAGTATAAAACTTGTAACTGATGTAATTTCTATTGATGTAAATATTCTTAATTTTGAGAATGCTAATAAGCAAGGTAACCAAATAAGTACTGATGTATATTTTGAAAACTTTATTTTTGAAAAAGTCGCTTCTTTATTTAGATTATCTGAAAAATAAATAAATTTTAAGATGATTTTTTAGGTATATTCATGTATTATTTATACACGAAATATTCTAGATTATATATTTATAGAAAAAATTATGTTACAAAAAATTGAAGAATTGAAAATTGATGCATTGGAAAAAATTAAAGAAGCTTCATGTGAGGCAGAATTAAAAGCAATAGAATTGGAATATTTTGGGAGAAAATCTGGAAAGATAGGAGAAATTTTAAAGGCAATTCCAACTCTTGATCCTAAAGAGAGAGGGGCAGTTGGGAAAAATGCAAACATTGCTAAAAAAGATGTAGAAGCAGGTATTGCTACTCGGTATTTTGAAATAGAAGAAGAAAAATATGCATCGCTTGCAACAGCAGAAAAAATAGATGTTACAGAGCCTTCAGTAAATAAGGTTGAAAAAGGAAAGCGACATCCGCTTTCAAAATTTATTCTCGAATGTGAAGAAGTTTTTGGAAAACTAGGGTTTGAGGTTGCGGAAGGGTACGAAATTGAGGATGATTTTCATAATTTTGAAGCATTAAACTTTACTCCAGATCATCCAGCACGAGAAATGCAAGATACATTTTTTATTGAAAATGAGGAATTAAAAGGGTATGTATTGCGAACGCAAACTTCAGATATGCAAATTCGGTTTATGGAAGAAAATAAGCCTCCTTATAGAGTTATTGCACCGGGGAAAGTGTATAGGAAAGATAGTGATGCTACTCATTCGCCAATGTTTCATCAAATTGAGTGTTTAATGATTGATAAAAATATTTCACTTGCGAACTTACGATTTATTTTGCTTTCAGCGCTTCGAGAATTGATAGATCCAAATGTTGATTTGCGATTTCGGCTGTCGTATTTTCCATTTGTAGAGCCAGGTTTAGAGGTTGATGCACTTTTAAAAGTTGATGGAAAAGAA
This sequence comes from uncultured Candidatus Altimarinota bacterium, assembly GCA_947311245.1. Classification (GTDB taxonomy): domain Bacteria; phylum Patescibacteriota; class Gracilibacteria; order CAIRYL01; family CAIRYL01; genus SZUA-1403. The sequence goes on along the minus strand of CAMZKJ010000031.1, from coordinate 27,611 downwards.
ACATGGTTAGAAATTGGAGGAGCAGGAATGGTACATGAGAATGTGTTGAAAAATGTGGGTATTGACCCAAGTAAATGGAATGGGTTCGCTTTTGGGTTCGGAATAGAAAGAATGGTAATGATTAAGTATGGAGTAAAAGATTTACGGTCTTTCTTTGAAAATGATTTACGGTTTTTAAAACAATTTTAATTTATATTTTTCATATACTATGAACACTATTATTCAAGGTTTACTTCAGGAAACAGCATCAAAAGGTCTTTCCTCAAAAATATCATCACAATTTGGTATTTCTGAATCGCAAGCGGATTCAGTGTTGTCTATGTTAATGCCAGAGGTTTTATCTGGTGTGAAAGAGAATGCAAAAAAAGATGAGTATTCTGCACAGCAATTGCAGAATACTTTGAAAAAACACCATGCGGATGGTGGGATTTTTAGTCAGTTGGATACGCTTGTTTCAAATCCTGACGTTGCAAAAGGATCTAAAATTTTAGGTCATATTTTTGAGGGTAATTCTGACAAACAAGCAGAAATTGAAAAAAAAGTGGCAGAAAAAAGTGGGATTGATTCTGGTATTGTATCTCAAATTTTTACAATAGCAGCGCCTCTTGTAATGGGAAAGCTTGGTCAGTCAATAGCAGGAGCTTCTGGAGGGGGTTCTATGCTTACATCTTTATTGGATCAAAATAATGATGGAAGTGTTATTGATGATGTATTTCGATTGGCGAAAAAGTTTTTCTTTAAAAAATAAGCTTTTCTTTGCTAAAATTTATTTGGTTATATTTTTCTAAAAATTTATGAGTAAGATTACAGTTGTTTTGGGTGCACAATGGGGAGACGAAGGGAAAGGAAAGCTTGTAGATATTCTTGGTGGAACACATAGTGTTGTTGTTCGTTCTGGAGGAGGTTCGAATGCTGGACATACAATTGTAAGAGATGGGAAAAAATATATATTTTCATTGTTGCCATCAGCATTGATAGATGAAAAAAATATTGGAGTTGTTGGGAATGGATGTGTTGTTCATTTGCCATCGCTTCAAAAAGAGATGAGAAATTTAGAAAAAACCGGAGTAGATTTAACCGGAAGGGTTTTAATTTCATCGGAAGCACATTTGTTATTTGATTTTCATAAATCTATAGATGAATTTCAAGAAAACGCAAAGGGGGCAGATTTAATTGGAACGACAAAGCGAGGAATTGGTCCATGTTATTCAGATAAAGTTTCTCGGGTTGGAATTAGAGCTGGAGATTTTAAAGCAGGTTTAGATGTGTTTAATAAGAAATTTGATGCAGCATGTGATCGGATTCAGACTATGTATGGGATTGAAATAGATAGAGAATTAGAAAAAAAAATATATGCTGATTTGTATGAAGAAATTGCTCCAAATATTATTGATGCATCGTTATATTTAGAAAAGGCAGAGTTAGAAAATAAAAATATTTTATTAGAGGGGGCACAAGCGTTTATGCTTGATATTGATCACGGGACATATCCATTTGTAACTTCTTCAAGTATTAATACTGGTGGAATGGGAGCCGGATGTGGGATGTCTCCTCGGAAATTTACAGAAGTTATTGGGGTAACAAAGGCATATTGTACACGGGTTGGTTCTGGTCCGTTTCCTTCAGAATTATTTGGGGAAGATGGAGACTTTCTTCGAAAAGAAGGGGGTGAGTTTGGTGCTGTAACCGGGAGACCTCGACGATGTGGGTGGATTGATCTTGTTGCTTTGAAAAAATTTGTACGAGTAAATGGTCCAGATAACTGGAATATTACAAAGTTAGATGTTTTATCTTCTTTTGATAAAATTGGTGTAGTTGTTGGTTATAAATTAAATGGTGAGGTTGTTGAAGCTTTTCCGTCACGATCTGATGATCTTGCAAAGATTGAACCGATTATTGAATATAAAGAGGGGTGGAAGACAGATATTTCTTCTGTTCGGATTTATAAGGATTTACCAGAAAATGCAAAAAAAATACTTGATTTTATTGCTGAACAGACAAATGTTCCGGTGAAATATATAGGAGTAGGGGCTGGAAGTGATGCATTAATTATTCGATAGTATATGGATTTACAAGATATTAGAAAAAAAATTGATGATGTAGATACAAGGATGTTTGAATGTATCGTTGATCGATTAAAATTGGTTGAAGAGGTTGTATTGTGGAAAGATGCGAATAATATGAGTATTTATGATCCAGAGCGAGAGCAATCTTTGATTTCTGAAAAACGAAATATTGCAACAAATATGGGGTTTTCTGCGGATACTGCAGAGGAAATTTTACGTGCAATTATAGCAGAATCTCATCTTCAAGAGAAAAAATTTCTTGCATCGGATAATACTTCTCCTTTAAAAATTAGGAAGCGTATTATTGCGGATCATCCTGATCTTGTTGATATTTTCTCTCTTATTTCAAAAAAATATAAAAATTTCTTTTTTCTTGAAAGTTTGGGAGATGATGAGTGGAATCAATCTTCGTATTTAGGCTTTGCTCCAAAAACTATTTTCGCTATAAAAAATTTTGAAGTGTTTGTAGATGGAGTATCGCATGGCACAAAAAGTGATCCATTTTTGTGGTTAGAAGAGCAATTTAAGCCTTATCAAAATTTGGTAGCAAATACAAAGGAAACTGGATTTGTTGGGGGGTTGATTGGGCATGTAAACTTTGAGGCAGTAAAATATGCTGAAAAAAGTTTGGATTTAAAATCTCATGCAGGTTTTTATGATGTTGAATTTGGGTTATTTTTAGATGGTCTTATTTATAATAGAAAAACAGAGGAGTTAGAATATGTTTTTACGGAAGAGGATAGGTTTGAAGAAGTTTTAGAATTATTAAGTGAGGATTTTTTGAATGCTGAGGATGAAGATAATAATAATGATGGTGATGATGATGGTGTGAAAAAATCGATAATTACAAAAAAGTCTGTAAGTTTTACAGATGAAAAAATGGACGAATATATAGATCTTTGTAAGGAGGAGATTTATGCAGGAAATGTTTTTCAAATAGTTCCGTCTCGAAAATTTAATTATGAAATAACTGAAAATAATAATTTTGAATTAGGGTTTTATAAGAAATTAAGAGAAACAAATCCGTCGCCAAATATGTTTTATATTAATTTTGAAGACCGAAAAATTATTGGTTCTTCTCCAGAGATGATTGCAAAAATTCAAGGAAAACGAATAGAAACGTATCCAATTGCTGGAACTCGGTCTAGGGGAAAAACTCCACAAGAAGATGCAAAATTATCAGCAAAAATGTTATCTGATGATAAAGAAGTAGCGGAGCATTTAATGCTTGTGGATATGGCTCGAAATGATTTAGGTCGTGTATGTGAGTTTGGAACAGTGAAAGTTGAGGAGATAATGGCTTTGAAAAAATATTCGCATGTTCAGCATCTTGTTTCAAGGGTTGTGGGAAAAATTAAGCCTAACATATCTTCCTTGAGAGCAGTATTAAGTAATTTCCCAATGGGAACGGTTGTTGGGTCTCCACGAATTGAAGCATTAAAAATTTTACAAAAATATGAAGTGGAGCCTCGTGGTCCGTATGCAGGTGGTGTTGGGTATTGGAGCATTACGGGGGATATGCAGTTGTCTTTAGCTATTCGTTCGTTATTTATTTATAATAATAAGGCTTTTGCTCAGGCAGGAGCGGGGGTTGTGTTTGATTCAGTTCCGCGTTTTGAGCGTGAAGAGATTGATAAAAAGGCAGAAAATGTAAAAAGTTTATTGTATTAGAATTAAGCGTTGAATGCTTTGTTTGGCATAGTTTGGCATAAGTTTTGACAAATATTGTGTGGAGTAGTACTGTTTTGTTATTTTTTTTATATCATTTCTTAATCTATAGTCCTTATGTGTGGAGTATTTGGGGTTGTCGCTAGGTCGGGTGTTTCTCAGGAGATTTTTGATGCTTTAACAATGTTACAGCATAGGGGGCAGGATGCTGCAGGAATTGCAACTGTGGATGAAAATGATAAAATAGTTTTGCGAAAAGATAATGGTTTGGTGCGAGATGTAATTCATACTCGTCATATGAAGCATTTAAATGGAAATGCGGGGATTGGGCATGTTCGTTATCCTACAGCAGGGTGTTCGTCTCCTGCAGAAGCTCAGCCTTTTTATGTAAATTCTCCTTTTGGTTTGGTTTTGGCGCATAATGGGAGTTTAACAAATACGGAAGAGTTAAAAAAAGAGGTGTTTGAAGTTGATAAAAGACATTTGAATACAAATTCTGATTCGGAGGTTTTGACAAATGTATTTGCGCATGAGCTTTTTGAGGCTCAAGAAGTTCGAGGGGAAAATTTAAAAACAGAAAGTATCTTTAATGCGGTAAGGTCACTTTTTAAAAGGTGCGTTGGTGGGTATGCTGTTACTGCAATGATTGTGGGGCATGGAATGGTTGCATTTCGAGATCCGAATGGAATTCGTCCGTTGTGTTATGGAAAACGGATGTTGAGTAATGGAAAAAATGAGTATGCAGTATCTTCAGAGAGTGTAGCTCTTGATGCTCTTGGTTTTGAGTTGATAGGTGATGTTCCTGCTGGAGGGATGTTGTTTATTCCGTTTGATGGAGGTGAGATAGAGGTAGACTTTCCGACGGTTGAGGAAAATAAAAAGGTATTTGCTCCATGTATTTTTGAATACGTATATTTGGCACGACCAGATTCTATTATTGATGGAGTTTCTGTTTATAAAGCTCGACTTCGACAGGGGAGAACGCTTGCAAAAACAGTATTAAAAGAATTGTCAAAAGAAGATATTGATGTTGTTATCCCTATCCCAGATTCGGGGAGGACTGCTGCTATTGATTTGGCGCATGAATTAGATGCAAAATATAGAGAAGGGTTTATTAAAAATAGATATATTGGGAGAACTTTTATTATGCCAGGTCAGGAGTTGCGTGTAAAATCAGTACGACAAAAATTAAATACAACGCCTTTAGAGTTTAAAGGGAAGAATGTCTTGTTGGTTGATGACTCTATTGTTCGAGGAACAACAAGTCGGAAAATTGTTGAAATGGCACGGGAGGCAGGAGCTAAAAAAGTTTATTTTGCATCTGCTGCGCCAGCTGTTCGATTTCCAAATGTATATGGAATTGATCTTCCAGCTAGGGAAGAGCTTATTGCAAATGCTTTAACTGAAGAAGAAATTGCGATTAAGATTGGGGCTGATAAAGTATTTTATCAGAATTTGGAGGATTTGCATGATTCTGTTAAAGATGGGAATTCTTCTATTCAGAAATTTGAAGATGGGTGCTTTAGTGGGAATTATGTAACAGGGGATATTGATGAGGATTATTTTAAAAAAATTGAATGCCTTCGTGGAAATTCGGCAAGTGAAATGTCTGAAAAATTAGATAATTCAAATGAGTTAATTTTATAGAGAATAAGGATTGACCTTTGTTTTATTCTTCGTTAGAATTTTCCGCGATTAAATGATTGATAATGTAACTATGTAAAACTTATGAGTACTATTCAAAAAGAAATAGAAGGTGCAGAGTTATTAGCTGCGAAAGAGCTAGATGTTGCGGTTCAGTATCTAGCTAAAAAAAGAGTTCAAGCAGAGAAAAAAGCAAGAGATATTGTATCATCTGCTCAAAAAGATTCAGATCTTTCATTTCTTTCTAAAAGAGAAATTTTAGAAAAAAAACTTGTAGATATGAAAGTGCAAGCATCTTCTTCTCTTTCAGATAAGATAAAAAAATTAGATTCAAAAAGGGGAGTGTTGATTGGTAAAGGGGTGTCGTTTTTGCTTGCTCGTATTTCTAAATAATTCTTATCACTATTTACGTATGGCTTTAAAGTCTACTTCAAAAATTCGGTTGTTTGTTTCATCTAGAAGAGAAAAAGAAGTTCTTTCGTTTCTTCAAGAAAAAGAGGTGTTAGAGATTACTTCTTCACAAGAGGTTGATAGGTCTGATATTTTACATGATGCTGAATTTGCAGTTTCAAAGTTAGATTTTGCAATTAAATATTTGTCTGCATTTGCAGAAAAAAAAGAAGGATTACGAAATTCAGTGTTAGGAGAGAAGATAGAGGCTTCAGAGTCAGAGGTTTCGTTTGCTTTGTCTTCTTTTGATTGGAAGGCTGTTGTTGAGTCTGTATCTGATTTGGATGTAAAAAATACGGATGTGTTAAGAGGGTTAACAGAATCTAAAAATCAGTTATCACCATTGGTTGTTTTTAAAAATTGCGACATTGTAAAAACATCAGGAAGGTTTTCGCCTTTGTTTTTCTTTGTTCCTTTGCGAAGTGCTAAAAAGATACAGGGTGAGATAGAATTGTTGTCGAAAGAATTGGATATTTCAATTGTAGAAGAATCAGAAAAAGTAGTAGCGTTTGTTGTTTTTGCAGAAAATTCTGTACTTGGTGAGGTGAAAACTATTATTACTAGGTTTTCAGGGGTAGAGGTTAATGTAGTTAATGGTACTTCTCCAAAAGCATTAGTCGTAGATTTAGAAAAGAAGATAAAAGAACTTGAAGATTCGCTTGTTAATATTCAGTGTAAGTTTAAAGAATATTCTAAAGAATTGGATTCTTTAAAAATTGTGTATGATAAGTTTGCATCAGATCAAAGTGTTGAAAATGCATTAAGAAAGGTTTCTTCTGGTGGGTTTGTTTCTTCTATTGAGGGGTGGGTTGTGACATCTGAGTTAGGGGCATTGGAAAATGCTCTTGCTAAAAAATATGATAAGGCTATTGCTATTGAAGTGATTGAGAAGTCTGAAGGAGAAGTTGATAGAGTTGTTTTAAATCCTTCAAATGCTATGGCTCCTATTATGGAGGTTACGAAAATGTTCGGGACTCCGAAAATTGAAGAAGTTGATCCAACTCCATATTATGCATTTTTCTTTGTCTTGTTTTTTGGTTTTTGTTTGACTGATGCAGGGTATGGATTAATATTGGTTGCAATGACAACCTTTGCACTGTCTTTGAAGCTTCCTCTCGATAAGTCAATGATTGATATGATTCGAATGTTTAGGTATGGAGGTATTTCTACTTTTATAATGGGAGTGTTGTTTGGTGGTTGGTTTGGTTTAACAGTTGATCAGGTTCCAGATATGCTTACTTATATTCGAGAAAGTGACGGGGTTCGTTTGTTTATTGGGCAGGTTTTTAATCCTATGACAGATTTAACATCTCGAATAATGCCGATTACTTATATATTAGGTCTTCTGCATTTGTCATTAGGTTTGTATCTTTCTGGTCTTATTGCTTGGAAGGCTGGCAATAAAAATAGAATGCTGTTTGTTACAGTTCCTATGATTTCTTCATTTATTTTAGCTTCTCTTGCTTGGGTCGCGGGTCTTGAAGTATTTGTTTATCCGTTTTATTTCTCTCTTCTTCTTACTATGTGGGGGCTTGGAGAGTCAGGAAATCCTATAGTTCGTTTACTAAAAGGGTTTGGTTCTCTATTAAATGAATCGCTAGGGTGGTTCTCAAATATTCTCTCATACTCACGGTTATTTGCCTTGGGTTTAGCAACTGGTATTATTGCTATGGCATTTAATATTGTTGCTACGACAATGGGAGGGCTGCTTCCAGGGGTTCTTGGATGGGTAGTTATGCTTTTGGTCCTTGCTTTTGGTCATACTTTAAATATTGCACTAAATGTTTTGGGGGCGTATGTTCATTCATCTCGTCTTCAATTCGTAGAGTTCTTTGGTATGTTTCTAGAAGGAGGGGGGAAGGTACTTAAACCGTTAAGAAAGGTTTGTCGATTTCGACACACTTCTTAAATTATTTATATATTTCATTTATTATTTTACTTTTTTTTGTATGGAATTAGGACTATTTTACGCTCTTCTTGGAGCTTCGTTTGCTGCTATTTTTGGAGCACTTGGGTCAGCTATAGGGTCAGGTCTTGCAGGTCAAGCTGCTACGGGGTTAACTGCTGAAAAACCAGAACTTGGTATGAAAGCTATTATTCTTGAAGCTCTTCCTGGGTCACAAGCTATTTATGGATTTGTTGCGTTATTTTTTGTAGTCTTTATTGTATTACCAGTTGATCTTGAGACTGATAAATTAATTGTAATTTCTACAGAGAAGGGACTTCAAATTTTAGCGGCATGTTTACCTGTTGGGATTGCTGGGTATTTTTCAGGGCTTTTTCAGGGGAAAGTATTAGCTGGTTCTATGAATATGTTAGCAAAAGATGAAGGGTCGTTTGCTAATGCAATGATTATGGGGGCAATTGTTGAAACAGTTGCAATTTTAGGTCTTCTTGGAACAATTTTAATGCTTTTAAAATTGTAGTCTAGTTTGATATGTTTGTGGGGAGAATCTATTTCTTCGCACAAACATTTTTTTAAATATTTGTTTGTCTTTTTAATTTTACACAATGGCATTAGCCGATATTATTCAATTGGTGTCTTCTGAAAAAGATGCAAAAATTGCAGCACTAACAAAAACTAATGATGAAAATATTAAGAGATTATTAGATGATGCTGCTAAAAATGGAGAAAAGTATTCTGTTCAAAAATTTGAAGATTTTGAAAAACTTCAAAAAGAATTAGAAAAAAAATCTGCTGCCGATATTATTCGAAATGAAAAAATAAAAATAGCAGAGTTTACAAAGTCTATTTCAGACGAAGTATTTATTGCTTTGGAAAAAGAAATTTTATCCTTATCTGAAAAAGAACAATCAGAGTTTTTTGCAAAACAAATTTCTATGATTTCAGCAAATGAAGGGGAAATTGTTGCACAAGGAACGCCAATGTCGGTTTTAGAATCGGCCGTTAAGTCTGCAGGAAAAAACTTTACAGTAGTTGATGGAAAAGGAAGTGGTGGGTTTATTTTTAACGGAAATGGATTTACTTCTGATTTTACTGTTAAGTCTTTGGTTCAGGGAGAATTTAAAGATGCTAATGAAGCAGATCTTGTAGAAAATTTATTTGCATAACCTTTATAATAAATGAGTCAATTAATTCACGCCGTCGCACGAATCAGAGCTATGGAATCAGAGCTTCTGACTCAAAACTCAGCGAATAGAATGATTTCAGCATCTTCTTTTGAGTCTGCATATGCAGTTTTAGATGAACTTGGATATGCAAAGGAATCTTCAAGCTTTAGAGATACTTATAATTATGAAGGAGCTATTGAAGCAGGATTGTTTCAAACTTCTCAAATTTTTAAAGCGTTTGGGATAGAGTCTGTTCAGAAAATTCTTACAGTTGTTTTTGATATACAAAATATTATTTTATATATTAAAGCGTTAGATAAGCATAAAGGATCGGATATAAATTCTGAAAATTTACTGGATGCCTCTGAAGTTATTTCATATGGATATTATTCAAAAGAAGTTTTAGATAATGCCTTTATTAATAAATCTATCAATGCTGTATATTCAGAATTATCAGATCTTATAAAAAAAATTGATACATGTGAAACACTTTCTGAAAAAGAGGACATGGTTGAATCAGAATTATTTTCTTCTGCGATAAAATCTGCAGGGAAAAATAAATTCTTACTTTCATTCTTATCTCGAATTCAATTTAATAAAAGTATAAAAGAGGATATTTTAATAGATTCTGCAGAGGTTCTTGAAAAAAAATATCCAGAATATAAAGAACTTATAACAAGAGTTTGTAAAAACACATCAAAACAGCGTCAGATTGTTGATCTAGAAATATTATTAGATGAGGAAATGGTGTCATTTCTGAAAAAAGAATCTGCAGGTAATATCGATGGATTTGAAGTGTTGTTTTCATTTTTTTGGAGAAAAGAAAGAAATTCTAGAGTTATTCGTTCTATATTATTGGCAAAAAAATCTGGAATTTCTCCAGAATTGATTAAAGCTGATTTTGATGCATTTATTTTTTAATTTTTAGACATGGAATATTCAATTGGTGTTATTGGAAAAAAAGAAGAAATACTTGCATTCAAAGGAGTCGGTGTGGATACGTTTTTTGTCACTACTTCGTTTGAAGTAGAGGAATTATTATTAAAATTTCGAAAAGATAAAAGTATAACGTATGCTATAATCTTTTTATCTGAAGAATTATTTCAAGGAATTTCAAAAGATGTGTTAGAACGAGTTACGCAAGAGGCTCTTCCCGCAATTGTTCCTTTACCTGGGGTAAATGGTTCAACAGGGTTTGGAGATACTCGAATGCGAGAATTCGTAAAGCAAGCAGTAGGAAGTGATATTTTTGCAAATTAATAGCATATTGTCCTCGTAAAATTATTATTTATTTTTAGTTCTATATTATGTCAGAAAATACAGGAGTTATTGTTAAGGTTTCTGGTCCACTTGTTGTGGCAAAAGGAATTAAAGCACCAAAAATGTTCGAAGTTGTTCAGGTCTCAGAATTGAGACTGATGGGGGAAATTATTGAAATTATTGGAGATGAAGTTTCAATTCAAGTGTATGAAGATACTGCGATGGTTGGTCCTGGAGAGGTTGTATATGCAATGGGGCAAACAATGACAGTAGATTTAGCACCAGGTCTTATTACATCTATTTATGATGGAGTTCAAAGACCGCTTATCGAATTAGAAAAAAAATCTAAATCGTATTTTATTAAACGAGGAATTGCCGTTCCTGCATTGGATTATGATAAAAAATGGGACTTTGTTCCTACTAAAAAAGTTGGAGATGTTGTTGTAGCGGGAGACTGTATTGGAACAGTGCAAGAAACAACTTTAATTAATCATAAGGTAATGCTTCCACCAGAATCAAAAGGAGGAGTTATAAAATCTATTAAAAAAGGATTATTTAATATTGTTGAAATTATTGCAGAATTAGATTCTGGAGAAGAAATTAAAATGCTTCAAAAATGGTCTATTCGAAAAGCGCGACCAACAAATTCTAAACGACTTCCAGTGGAACCACTTGTAACAGGTGGAAGATCTATAGATACATTCTTCCCACTTGTAAAAGGGGGAGCTGGATGTATACCTGGTCCATTTGGGTCTGGAAAAACAGTTACACAACAAGGGCTTGCAAAATATTGTGATGCTCAAGTGATTGTGTATGTAGGATGTGGGGAACGAGGAAATGAAATGACAGATGTACTAGTTGAATTTCCTCATTTAAAAGATCCAAATACAGGAGAACCACTTCTAAAACGAACTATCTTAATTGCAAATACTTCAAATATGCCAGTTGCTGCACGAGAAGCTTCTATTTATACGGGTATTACACTTGCAGAATATTATAGAGATATGGGGTATTCTGTTGCACTTATGGCTGATTCTACTTCTCGATGGGCAGAGGCGATGCGAGAAATGTCGGGTCGATTAGAAGAAATGCCTGGAGAAGAAGGGTATCCTGCTTATCTTGGTTCTCGAACTGCTCAATTTTATGAAAGAGCAGGATCTGTTAATTGTTTAGGAAATGATGGGCGTCTTGGGGCACTTACTGTGATTGGTGCAGTTTCTCCTCCTGGTGGAGATCTATCTGAACCAGTTTCACAAAATACACTTCGGGTTACAAAAACATATTGGGGGTTAGATTCAAATCTTTCATATAAACGACATTTTCCAGCAATTAACTGGTTAACTTCATATTCATTATATCTCGATAATATTGAACAACACTGGGCAGATAATGTTTCACCAGAATATATTAAAGTACGAGCATTAGCATTAGAGCTTCTTCAGGAAGAATCAAAACTAGAAGATATTGTAAAATTAGTTGGACCTGAATCGTTATCAGCACGAGAAAAACTTGTTTTACTTGTAGCTAAATCATTAAGAGAAGACTTCTTATTTCAAGATGCATTTGATCCAGAAGATGCGTATACTCCACCGAAGATGCAATTTAATATGTTAAAAACAATTATAACTCTTTATACTGTTGGGGTAGAAAAAATTAAAGAAGAAGATTTTGATTTTAAAAAAATTGAAAATTTAGAAATTTTAGAAGAGGTGGCAAAAGTAAAAGATCTTCCAAAAGATTCATTTGAAAAATATGAAGATCTTCGAAATAGATTAACTGCAGCTATTAACGCTCTGTAATTCATAATAATTAATTCTTATATAATTTAGATATGCAAAAAACGTATACATCTGTAAAAGATATTACAGGACCTCTTGTAATGATAGAACTGCCAGAATCGGCAGAAGTAAAATTTGAAGAACTGGTAGAGGTTCAAATGGAAGGTTCTGAAAAAAAACAAATTGGTAAAGTTTTAGAATCAGCACAAGGAAAAGCTGTTGTACAAATGTTTGAAGGAACATCTGGACTTGCAACAGAAGGTTCAAAAGCAACTTTTTTAGGAAAACCACTTCGAATGAAGCTTTCAAAAGATCTTCTTGGTCGAGTTTTTAATGGGATGGGATCTCCTATTGATGGGTTACCAGAAATTGTTTCAAATGAAACACGAGATATTAATGGTATGCCAATTAATCCAGCTTCTCGACAAGCTCCATCAGATTTTGTTCAAACTGGTGTTTCATCTATTGATGTAATGAATACAATGGTTCGAGGACAAAAAATTCCAGTATTTTCTGGGGCTGGTCTTGATCATAATAAATTAGCAGTTCAAATTGCTCGACAAGCAGCAGTAGGAGATGGGTCAACAACGGAACGAAATGCTGATGAACCATTTGCAGTAGTATTTGCAGCAATGGGAGTTACATTTGAAGAAGCAGAATATTTTAAAGCAGAATTTGAAAAAACTGGAGCATTAGACAATGCTGTTCTGTTTTTAAATACTGCTGCGGATCCTGTAGTAGAACGAATTGCAACACCTAGAATGGCTTTAACAGTTGCAGAATATTTGGCATTTGAACATGATATTCATGTTCTTGTTATCTTGACGGATATGACAAATTATGCAGAAGCATTACGAGAAGTATCGGCTGCACGAAAAGAAGTTCCGGGTCGACGAGGATATCCAGGATATCTTTATACAGATTTATCAACAATTTACGAACGAGCGGGGTCTATCAATATTGCGAAAGGAACAATTACTCAAGTTCCAATTATTACAATGCCACAAGATGATAAAACTCATCCTGTTCCAGATCTAACTGGGTATATTACAGAAGGGCAGTTTGCATTAGATAGAAATATTGCTAAATCTGGAATTTATCCTCCAATGGATGTACTAGCATCTCTTTCTCGACTGAAAGTTGGAGGAGGAAAAACTCGGGCTGATCATTATAAAGTAGCGGATCAATTATTTGCTTCGTATGCACGAGGAAAAGAAGTTCGAGAGTTAGCAGTAGTTCTTGGGGAAGCTTCGTTAAATGTTGCGGATAAAGCACATTTAGATTTTGCAACTGCATATGAACGAGAGTTTATTCAACAAGGATTTTATGAAAATAGATCGTTAAATGAGTCTTTAGACTTAGGATGGAAACTTCTTGATATGCTACCACGAAAAGAACTGAAACGGGTAAAATCATCTCTTGTAGAAGAACATTTAGGTAAAGAAAGTTAATTTTTGACTATTTTTTATTTGATACAGTAAAATCTCTCTAGAAATTTTACTAGAGAGATTTTTTTATTTAATTTATTATTTTTATACGAGACCTCTTGCTCTTTTTATTAAAATCAATTACTATTTAGATAAATTTCATTGAGAGTGCAGTAAGAGATTTAGCTCTATGACCTGCCAGCAACCCATCGTGTATGCGATAATGGTGCTTCATCTAAAATAAATGAGTATTATAACAAAATCTATATATTAAAAAACTCAATGATAATTTAAAATTTATTGTTAAGTTTTTTTATTATAAAATTTATGTCTTCATCTTTAAATAATTATTTATTTACTTCGGAATCGGTAACAGAAGGACACCCAGATAAAATGTGTGACCAAATATCAGATAGTATTTTAGATGCTGTTTTAATGCAAGACCCACATGGACGAGTTGCAGTTGAAACAGCTACAAAAACTGGAATGATTTTAGTATTTGGAGAGTTAACAACAACGGCACATGTCGATTTTCAAAAAATTATAAGAGGAGTGGTACAAAAAATTGGATATACAAGTTCTGATATTGGATTTGATTATAAAACTTGTAGTGTTCAATCGGCAATAGAAGAGCAAAGTCCAGAAATTGCAGCAGCAACTGTTGAAAAAGAAGATACTGGTGCAGGAGACCAAGGAATGATGTTTGGATTTGCATGTAATGAAACATCTGAATTAATGCCATTGGCAAGTATTCTATCACATAAATTAGCATTTCAACTTGCAAAAATAAGAAAAGAAGATCCAACCTTAGGATTGCGTCCCGATGGAAAGACTCAGGTAACTATTGAATATGAAAATGGAAAACCTCTTCGTGCACATACCATTGTAATCTCATCTCAACATTCTGAAAATCTAACACAGGCTGAATTACATAAAATCTTAAAAGAAAAAGTAATAGATGTGGTTGCAAAAGATTGGATAGATGAAAACACAGCATATCATTTAAATCCTACCGGAAGTTTTATTATTGGTGGACCACAAGGAGATGCAGGGCTAACAGGGCGAAAAATTATTGTGGATACATATGGTGGATATGCACGACACGGAGGAGGAGCATTTTCTGGAAAAGATCCATCAAAAGTTGATAGAAGTGGGGCATATATGGGAAGATATATTGCAAAAAATATTGTTGCATCTGGTTTAGCAGAAAAATGTGAAGTACAAATTTCATATGCGATTGGTGTTGCAGAACCTATTTCAGTATTTGTAGACACCTTTGGGACAGGGAAAATTTCAGATGAAAAAATTTCGAAAATTATTCCTAAGGTGTTTGGATTAAAGCCAAAAGAAATTATTGAAAATTTGAATCTTAAGCAACCAATATATCAAGAAACAGCAAGTTATGGGCATTTTGGTCGAGAGCATTTCCCATGGGAAAAATTGGATAAACTAGAAAGTTTACAAAAATTCCTGTAATATCTTTATAAGATAACAAATATATAATTAAAAAAAATTATGAATAACATAGCAATTCGAGTTTGTGGAGGAACAGTATTAGGAGCACTTTTTGGGGTTTTATGTTTTTACGGATTTGGAAGTCAACCAAATCTAACACCTGAATTAAAAGCACTAACGGTATGGTCAACTTCAAATTTTATGATGTGGGATATAATTGTGAATAGAGCAATAGTCGGTTTTACGGTTGGTCTTGCTGGATTTTTAACAGTTCATCCTTTATTTGGTTTTCGTTTACATGCGTTTATTAGAGGATTTGCAATGGGGATTTTTGCGACATTAACACTTGCTTTTGGGATTTTAATTAACGGAGCAACACCAGAGTCAATTACTGCATTTTGGTTTACGCTAATAGCAGGAGGAATTATTGGTTTAATTATCGATGTCATTCTTACAAAAATTGCAGGAGAAGGTTCTGATTTACAATCATAATAAAAAAACTTACATGATTTCTAAACACTTTTTAGAAAAATATAACAAAAGCGACACAGTAGTTGTCGCTTTTTCTGGTGGACCAGATTCTGTTTTTTTAGCTGAACAACTTTTAAAAAATGGATATAGTACTATTATTTGTGCACATTTTAATCATCATATGGATGTGCGAAATGGTGCAAATGATAGAGATGAAGAATTTGTAAAAAATTATGCAAAAACACGCAACATTATTTATGAAATAGGGCATTGGGAAAATCCAAAAAATTCTGAAGCAAAAGCACGAAATGCACGATATAAATTTTTAGAAAATGTAAGACAAAAATATACACATATCCAAAAATCCGTTATTGTAACTGGTCATCATAAAAATGATGTTGCAGAAACTGTTTTATTACAATTTTTTAGAAGTGGAGGAATTAAAAGTTTATCTGGAATTACAGAATATGATGAAAAGAGAAATATATTTCGTCCACTTTTACATTTGTTTAAATCTGAAATTCTAGATTTTTTAGATAAAAATAATATTAGATATTGTATAGATAATTCAAATATTGAATCTGTCTTTACAAGAAATTTTATGAGAAATGAAGTACTTCCTCTTTTAGAAACTCGTTTCCCAAATATACAAGAACATTTAAGTGTTCAGGCATCGCAGTTTAAACGATTAGAAAAAGATATAGAACATCAAGCAGATATTTTTTTAGCGAAATCTTCTTTTGAAATTGTTGAATATTTAGATTTAATGAACGATATTCAAGCAGAAATATTACGAAAAATTTTAGTAAAAAAAGCATTTTCTCGTAAATTTTTTCTAAAATTTATTTCTTTTTTACAGAAACATATAAAAGATAAAATTTCTGGGAAAAAACTCGAAACAAAATATCAGGTTTTTATTGTAAGAAAGGGTGTTCTTTTATTTGAGAGTAACGCAGTGTAAATATTCCACAACAGAGCTCGCTGTATGATTTCTATTTTCGGTTTTATCGGCTTTAAATCGTCCATATTCTTTCGTTGCAACTGAATATGTTCCAAAGTTTTCAAAAATTTCTTGAATAGACTCTGGAGACATTAACCCCTCATTATTATATGAAAGAAAAACATGTGAAATATTATTATTTTTCTGATTATTTTTGGTATGTTCTAGAATATTTTGAAGAGCCGAATGTACTGTGTTTTTTGAACAAAATGCAGATTTTTGTTCGTTATAATTTCTCAACCCTGTTTTCCCTTTCAGTTCTGGATTATCATATTTTGCGATAGTTTCAAGAACATGATAGTTAGGAGCGTATTGCCTTTGGTTATATGGAGGGTCAAGATATAAAATATTATTTTTTGTAGAGAGTACAAATTCAGGATTATCTAAAAGTTTTTCTATACTCGTATTAAATACTTCAGTTTTTGTTTCTATTTTTGTTTCTATTTCTATTGTATTATTAGTTTCTAGTAAAAGTAGATTTATATTTTTCAGTGCAGATTTTTTAAATTTTTTTAAATATGCACCATATACAGAGGCGGTATTTGCAACTTTGTCTATTGCTTCAAGTAAGCACCATAATAAATAATAAAATTCGGATTGTGTTATTTTTTTAGATTCTAATAAATTATTTAATTCAATTCGAATTGCATCGCATTTTTTTCCATTTTCATCGGTAAAATACATTCTGTTTTTTTCTTCTGATCCTGTTGGACAATAATTTTTATATACAAAAAAATTTGATAATTTTAATTTTTCAGAGTTTTGTGGAGTAATAATACTATTTAAATTATTTATAATATTTTGAAGTTTTATTTCATTTTTTTTTGTAAGTGTAAATAATTTTCCACAGTTTATGACAAAACTGTAATATTGAATATCATTTGCGACTACGGCGTAATTATTTTTTTTGAAAGAAAGTCCAACGGCACCCGTTCCTGCAAATCCATCAATAAATGTTGGTTTATTTTCTATAGTATTGAGCTGTGTTATTTTTTCAATATTTTCATGTAAAAATGTAAGAAGGGAGTGTTTTGATCCAATATAATTCATGAGAAATGAGAATATAAAAAATTATTATATATCGAGTATATAATAATTTTTTATATATATAAATCTCTATATTTTTTATGCTATAGCAATTGAATGATAGTTTTTTTCATTGTTTTGATAGTATAAATCAATTAAATCGGCATGATACATTCTTATACATCCATGACTTGCGGAAGCTCCGGCCATTGTAATACTTTGTTCTTTATTTGTTGCATGGATACCTACTCCATCTTGAATAGGATAAAATAATGTTGAAACGGTTACTTTCCCACTTTGTACAGATGGTATATATGCATTTCTGGAATATTTTTGCTTGGTTCTTTTGCTTCGTTTTCCTAATGCAATCTCTGCTTTAAATTTTTTATTGTATTGAGCAGGACTCATTCTGTCTTCATACGATAAAACTTTTCCAAGTCCACCTTTTCTCATTTTTCCCATTTGAAATATACCCTTTGGAGTTCTGTGTCCCCTTGCTCCACTAGCAATTTTATATACTTTTTCATACACAAATCCCTTTTCATTTGAGCGTACCACATATAAGTTTTTTGTTTTGTAATCTAATAATAAACCTTTTTGCTTATTTTGGAATAAACGTTTTTGTAACCTTTTAAATGGGCGAGTTTTAGAAAGTCTCTTCTCTAAATTTTGAATTTCTTCTTCTTTTATACCATTTTTTGTTATTTTTGGTATTCTTGAAGAAAACTTCATATATTTTTTATATCTCTTATATCGGCGTTTATCAAATTTTTCTAATCGTTCTATTATTTGTAATCTTTCATTTTCAGCATTTCCAGAGAGAGGAGTTTCTATTTTTCGCATCCAAAGTTTTTCTAATGTTAGGTTACCAATATAGCCATATTTTTTAAGTTGCATTTTTAATAATTTTTTCTGTATGAACCGAGCACATTCATCAGGAGAGATATTCATTTGTTTAAAATCAATATTAAATTTTTTCTGTATTATATTCATTAATTCTTTATCTTTATCTCCTTTATTGCGTGAAATATTTTCAATTTCCCACATATCTATAGATTTTAATTTTTTAAGTGATAAATTTGATTGTAAAATTTTTTCTTTTGTTTCGTTTTTTGTTTTAATTTTTTCTAAAACACTAGAATTATATTTCTGTAAAAATTTAAATAATGTTACAGATCCAATTTTACTATCAATATTTTGCATGTCTAAAGCATTTTGAAAAATTGATCCAAATTCTTTAAGTTTTTTTTGGATTTCTTGTGTAGATTTTTCGGTAAATATTTTTTTAAATCCTAAGATTTCTGCTATTTGTTTATTATATAGTCCACCTGTTCCATATAACTTTGTAATATTGCTTTTCTCTATGCTTGATAAATTATCAAGTCTTTTTTTCATATATTTTATAGATTTATTTTTATCTACAGATTTTGTATTTTTTTCATCTTTTAGTTCGTTTAGTTCTATTACTTTTTTATCTTTTTTATTTGAGTTCTTTTTAATTAAACTCACAAATAGAGAAAGAGTATCTTTTCCAATAACTCCATCAGCTTTATTCTTTTTATTAGTAGTATTTCTTTTCATTCCTATTGCTTCTTGAAATGCAAAGCCAAATTCTCTTAATTCATTTTTGGAAAGAGTATCTTTATAATTAGGAAATATAATTTTAAATATTGCAAGAGTATGATTTTGGGAAATATTGTGTAATTGCTGAATTTTACTTAATTGTTGAGTTGAAAATTGTTTAATAGTATTATCATGATTTCGAAAGACGCTACTTAATTTTTCTTTTAAAACTGAGTATTTATCAAAGAAGGTGAGTGCTTCTATTTTTTTTTGGAGTTGTGTACAGTGTTTTTGTGAATCTTTGCAAATTTTTGTAATATTTCCTTTATCAGAGTTTGAATATTCAAAAGTTGTAGATGGGGTTGTTTGAATAGTTCCACCTGCATCTGGATATAAATCTTTTAAATTTGACGCCTCTGATGAAGAAAATAGAGTCATTACATTTATACAATTAAAATACTTTTTAAATCTTTTGTCATTAATAATGCCATATCTGCAGGAGAAATATTTACACATCCATTACTTGCGAATTTTCCAGTTGGAGTAATTCTATTTTTCCATGCATCTGTACCATGTAAAAAGATAGGCCCCATTATTTGTAATGCACCTGTAATCATTGATGCTTTTTTACCTTTAGGGGTATGGATTGAGCCCATGAAATATTTGTTATAGTATTGATTTCCTTTTCTTCTTTGATTCTCATCAACTATATAGTCTAATCCTGTTTTCTGAAAACCTCTATTATTGTTTTGGTTAAATTTATGAAACCCTGTTGGAGTTTTATTTACACCTTTTTTATTCATTTTTTCTTTTAATTGGGACAGGCTATCCACTTCGTTTTTTCCTTCTCCAATTCCAAGAAATCCCTTACGTCCAACTGCTGTTTTAATTGCGAGATTAATTTGTAATGTATCGTCTTGATTTTTCTGTACAAGGTATAAATTTCGTGTTCGTGAATCTAATATAAGTGCATTTCCACCATTTTTTAGAGAGTTTAATAAGTATCCTATTCGTTTCTCTCCACCATATTTGCTTTCTTGAGCATGTTTCAGTACATCTTTTGCTTCTTGTGAATTTTCTTTCACCGGTCTTGCAGTATACTTCAATTCTTTTATAAATCTTTCTTTATCTCCATTTTTATTTTCACCAAAATCATTAACTGCTTGTAATACATTTTTTCGCATAGTTTCTGCATTGCCATCAAGTGTTTCATTTAATTTCCGTTCCCATATTTTTTTAAGCGTATAATTTCCAATAACACCATCAATTCCTGTTGAGCCAGTTCCTGTTAATCCAATTGTTTTTTGTATGTGTTTTGCAAATTTTACTCTGTTTGTTTTTTGTAAATCAACGTTTAAAATTTTTGCTAAAGCCTGTATTGTGTCTTTTGGTTTATTTTTTAGTAATTGTTCAATTTCATATTGATGGCTTTTAATTTTCCCTTTTGTTAAATTTTTAAAATTTTCACTTAATATTTCTCTTTGTTCGTCTGAGTTTGAGTCTGTATTTGTATTTAATTTTATATGTTCAGGTGTTTCTTTTTTTAGAAATTTTAATAATTTTATAAGTGTTTGTCTTCCTATGTATCCATTTTGAGGTGCTCCAACTATTTTTTGTATAGTTTCTTGAAAAGCTTTTGTATTCTGTTCTGTTAAATTAAAATGAAGCATTTGTGCAATATCTGTGTTTTTATTTGCATTTACCGTTTGTACAGAATCTAATAATTTTTGAATTTTATTTATATCTAATTTTTTAATATTTTCTTTTTTAAGACTTTCTAATTGATTTATATTTTCGCTAATTTTTGAAGAATTATTTTTAGTGGTGTCATCATAATATGGGCTTTCATCTGTATAAAGAGAGGTATCTGTGTGATGAGTATGGTTTAAAGAATTTTGATTTTGTACTGGGGGATTTGTATCTAATTGATTTTGTGTGTTTTGCTTATTTGGAAAATTTGATGCCGATTGATAATTTGTATTAATACTTGGTTGTTTTATAACAGTATAGTACATTTTTTTATTTTTAATTTTAAATGTATATTCTCCGCTAAAACTATCTGTAATAATGGTATCTTCTCGAACTTCTGTATTTTTTTCATTGTGTGCATTGTGTTCTTTCTTATATATTTTCCCATCTTCAATGAATAATAAAATATCTGATTGTGGGATTTGTGTTAATGCAACAAGTTTTTTTTCGTTATTTATTCCAAAAATATATTTTGGAGCAGTATTAGATAGTCCATTTTCAGTTTTTACAAATGTATTGTTATCACCGTTAAAATAGGCTTTTTCTTTTGTAATTGTTCCATTTTTTTGTCGAACTTGTATTTCATACATGTCTTTGTTTTCTCCCGAAGAAATATATTTAATCGCAGTGTGATTTTTAAATGCGTCTTTGTCGTTGTTACTATTTTTATCTCTTAATTTTGCAAGACGATTTTTCATTTCTACTGTAAAATGTAGTGTAGAAAATTCTTTTTGGCTCTCTTGTATCATTTCTTGTGTAGCCTGAATTTTCCCTTCTCGTAAAGAATCTTGTATTTTTTCTAGTTTTTGTTGCTTTGTTGCAACCTCTGCTGCGGTTTCTCGTGGTAAATCATCTTGTCCCATAGTATTTATATTTATATTTTTGTTTTTATTTTGAAATTTCTTTCATATCATTATATCAAGAATATTTGTTTTATGCTAGAGTGAATATGATTTAAATTTGTATATAAAAAAATGAAAACACTTTTACGCCTTGCAAAAAAATCGGCTAAAAATATACAAAAAAAGCTTCTAAAAAATGGAAAACCTTTTTGTAAAATTTTGCATACAGAGATTTCTGTAACAAAATTATTTTTAAATCATATTACATACACAAAAAAAAGAACCTATAAACAAATTGTTGAAAGATTATTGGTTGCAACGTTTTTAGAAGAAATATTTCATACTGGGGAAATTACAGAAATAAGAGAGAATACAAAGTCTAAGGAATATAAAATCTCTTATAAAGCAGGAGTAGATATTTTTTCATTAATTATAATGCAAACAGAAAAACAATATTTATTAATAAGTTGTTTTTTAGAATACAAAAAAAGAGACTTGTCTCAACCTTCAATGGTTCATCACGCTCAAGGCGTTCAAGTCTCTTAATTTACTTGATTATATCAAAATTAAATCTATAGAGCAATAAAAAATTATTTTACTAATATTACAATGACTGACACAAAAAAAACTGAAGTTACAGAAATTTTCTTAAAAGATTACACGCCATCAGCATTTTCTATCTCAACTGTAGATGTAACATTTGATATTTTTGAAGAATATACATTGGTTACAAATGTTTCAAAATTTAGAAAAATTAATTCTGATGTAAAAAATTTGAAGCTAAATGGTGAAGAATTAGATCTACAAGAAATTTATATAAATGATGAAAAATTAGAAAATACTTCTTTGTCAAATTCTGATATATATGAAGTTTCTGAAAAATTTTTAATTATAGAAAATATAGAACAATATTTAGATGAAAATTCTGAATGTGTATTAAAAACTATTGTAAAAATAGACCCAGAAAAAAATAAACAACTTATGGGTTTATATAAATCTGATGGAATGTATTGCACACAAAATGAACCAGAAGGGTTTAGACGCATTACCTATCATTTAGATAGACCAGATGTAATGAGTTTATATACTACGACAATTATTGCGGATAAAGAAAAATATCCAGTATTGCTTTCAAATGGAAATAAAATAGAAGCAAAATCTTTTGAAGACGATGCAAGTTTGGGAGAAAAGAGACATATGGTAAAGTGGGAAGATCCATTTAAAAAACCATGTTATTTATTTGCACTTATTGCTGGAGATTTAGAAGTAACAATAGATAGTTTTACAACAATGACAGGTCGGGATATTTCGTTACAAATTTTTACAGATGCAAAAAATCAGTCTCGAATTTCTCATGCAATGGTGTCGTTGAAAAAAGCAATGAAATGGGACGAAGAACGATTTGGTCGAGAATACGATTTGGATATTTTCATGATTGTTGCAGTAGACGCATTTAATTCTGGAGCAATGGAAAATAAAGGATTAAATATTTTTAATTCAGCAGCTATTTTATGTGATGAAAAAAGTGCAACTGATAGAGATTTTCAATATATTGAAGCGGTGGTAGCACATGAATATTTTCATAATTGGACAGGGGATAGAATTACATGTAGAGATTGGTTTCAATTAACCTTAAAAGAAGGACTTACAGTGTTTCGAGATGCAGAATTTTCAGCTGATATGGGAGATAGAATTTTAAAACGAATTGAAGATGCAAGTTATATGCGAGAAGGACAATTCGCAGAAGATGCAGGACCAATGTCTCACCCAATTCAACCTCAATCTTTTATTCAAATAGAAAATTTTTATACACGAACCGTATATGAAAAGGGGAGTGAGGTTATTAGAATGTTGCAAACTTTTTATGGAAAAGAAAATTTTAGAAAGGCTTTAGATTTTTATTTTGAGACTTTTGATGGGCAAGCAGTTACCATTGAAGAATTTTTATTCAGTTTTGAAAAAACATTAAATATTGACTTAACGCAATTTAAAAATTCTTGGTATCTTCAGGCAGGAACACCAACTGTAAAAGTTACAGATGAATATAATGCAGAAGAAAATATTTATAGTCTCACTGTTGAGCAAAGCTGTAAGTATCCAGATAAAACAAATAATCCAGAACATCCATATACGCAATATCATTTTCCACTTCAATTTGGTTTATTAAATAAATATGGTAAGGATATAAAAATTGAATCAAATACTTTAGAGATAACAAAAGAAACAGAAACATTTGTTTTTAATAATATTACAGAAAAACCTTTACCATCGTTATTACGAAATTTTTCTGCTCCTGTGAAACTTGAATATAACTATAGTTTAGAGCAAGATATTTTTCTATTTATGAACGATTCAGATTTGTTTAATAGATACGAAGCAGGACAAAGAATGGCTCGACGAGTAATTACAGATATTATGCTGGGAAAAATTGATGAATTTCCAGAAATTGTACTAAATGCATATAGAAAAATTTTAGAAAACTCTGATTTATCAAATGGATTTAAATCAGAATGTTTAACTCTTCCTGCATTGTTTACAATTGTTGAGCCTTTTGAAATTTATGAATATAGACAAGCGTTTGACGCAAAAAAGAAATATCAAAATATTATTGCAACGCATCTTGAAAGTATATTTTTAGAGACATATCATAAAAATCAAACCAATACTTATTCTATTACTTCGGAGGCAATAGGAAATAGGGCATTAAAAAATACCTGCTTGTTATATTTATCAGAGTCGAATGTAAATTATACAAATTTGATAATGACGCAATTTGAAACTGCGAATAATATGACGGATAAATTACGATCTTTGGCATTATTGTGTAAAACAAATTCACAAGAAAAAATAAATGCATTGTTTGATTTTTATGCAGAATGGAAAAATGACCCATTGGTAATGAATAAATATTTTGCAGTGCAGGCATCTACTCCAAATGAAAATATATTAGAAATTATTCAAAAATTAGAAAAAGAAGAAAGTTTTGATGCAAAAAATCCAAATAAAATTCGCGCATTATACGGAGCATTTGGTCGGTCTGTTATAAATTTTCATAATGAAAATGGAAAAGCATATACCTTTTTAGCTGATAAAATTATAGAAATTGATGCATTTAATAATAAGGCATCGAGTGGTCTTGCACATGTGTTTGATGAATATGCAAAAATGCCAGAAAATTTACAATCACTTATGAAAATTCAGTTAGAAAAGATTCTTGCTTCACACAATATTTCAGATGCATTATTTGAAGTTGTGACTAAAATTTTGAATGTTGAAATTGGAGAGTAGAATTTTTTTTGTGTGCATGATAGTATAATATTGAAATATTTATTATCTTTTTTGCACACTTTATTATGACAAGCATTGCGATAGAACGAGCACTAATATCAGTTTCTGATAAAACAGGAATTGTTGAAATTGGGAAATTTTTAGCTGATAAAGGAGTAGAAATTTTGTCTACAGGAGGAACTGCAAAAATATTAAAAGAAAATGGAATAGATACAATTGAGGTATCAGATTATACAGGGTTTCCTGAAATGTTAGATGGACGAGTAAAAACATTGCATCCAAAAATTCATGGAGGATTATTATCACTTCGAGATAATCCATCTCATCAAGAAACAGTTGCAAAACATAATATTGGAAATATAGATTTAGTAATTGTAAATTTATACCCATTTGCAGATGTTCTTGCAAAGGGAGGAACAGAAGCCGAACTTATTGAAAATATTGATATTGGAGGGCCTTCAATGTTAAGAAGTGCTGCAAAAAACTTTCAATCGGTTACCGTCATTACAGATCCATCTGATTATAAAGTAGTCATAGATGAAATTTCTGAATATGGGAATACATCACTTGCAACACGAAAACGATTAATGGGGAAAGTATATGCAACAACAGCGCGATACGATTCTATGATTGCAAGTCAATTTGCAGATTTTTATGCAATTGGAGGATCAGAAGTTCATTCTTTGCGATATGGAGAAAATCCTCATCAATCAGCGGCATTTTTTACTTTAAATACAAAAGGGGCAAGTTTGCCAAATGCAAAAAAAATTCAAGGAAAAGAGTTATCATATAATAATTTATTAGATGCAGATGCAGCACTTCGAGGTGTCTTAGAATTTTCAGAAGATCCAGCATGTGTAATTGTGAAACATTTGTCTCCGTGTGGAACTGCAATTTCTGATGATTTATTTACAGCATATACGAAAGCATTAGCATCTGATTCTACTTCTGCATTTGGTGGGGTTGTTGCGGTAAATAAAGAAATTTCTGGGAAGTTAGCAGAAAAAATGAATGAACATTTTCTTGAAATTGTTATTGCTCCAAAGGTTTCTGATGAAGCAAAAAAAGTTTTTGCAGCTAAACCAAATTTACGAGTATTAGAAATTGAAGATTTTACATTTCCAAAAACACAACAAGATACACGAACTATTTTAGGAGGGTTTCTTGTGCAAGATATTGATACTAAAAATTTAGAAGAAGCTGATATTACAGTTGTTACAAAAAAACAGCCGTCAGCAGAAGAATTAAATAATTTATGGTTTGCATGGAAAGCGGTTAAAACAGTGAAAAGTAATGCTATTGTTATTGCAAAAGATGGAGCAACTGTTGGAATAGGAGGAGGGTTAACTTCTCGAATTGATGCAAGTGAGCTTGCGGTTAAAAAAGCAGGAGAACGGGCAATTGGTGCGAGTTGTGCATCTGATGCGTTTTTCCCATTCGCTGATGGTCCAGAGGCATTGGCCGCTGCTGGAATTACATCGATTATTCAACCTGGGGGAAGTCGAAATGACCAAGATGTTATTGATAAATGTGATGAATTAGGTATTGCTATGGTGTTTACGGGAACAAGAGCATTTAAACATTAAGATATATATTATATAAAATAAATAAAAAAAACACTTTCTGATGTATCAGAAAGTGTTTTTTTATAGAGCAAAATAATATGAGAATTATCGAACTGCATCTTTAAGAACTTTTCCAGCTTTAAATGCAGGAAGATTCATCGCAGGAATTTCAATTTTTTGCGAAGGATTTTGAGGATTAACTCCTGTTCGAGCTTTTCGAGCAGAAATCTTAAATGTTCCAAACCCTGTAAGAGTAACTGATCCACCATTTGCTAATTCAGTTGTAATAGAGCTTAAAATAGCTTCTAATGCTTCTTGAGATGCTTTTTTAGAAAGCTCTGTTTTTTCAGCAACTGCTGCAATAATATCTGCTTTTGTCATATGTTTTGATAAATTAAATTATAAAGCAAATATATAATACTAAAGGTAAAAGCTTTAAATCAAGCCATTTTTATATTATGTAATATAATTTTAAATTATTACTCTATTTTAATTTAAATAAGTGTTATATTTTTACAAAGATTCTATTATTTTTTTTATAAAATATAATGAAAATTATACAAGATTTAGAAGAAATGCATCAATACTCCATTTCTGTGAAAAAGCACTATGAAATATCGTTTATCCCGACTATGGGGGCATTTCACGAAGGACATATAAGTTTAATTGAAAAAGCATATAGAAAGAATCCGCATTCAAAAATTATTATTTCGATTTTTGTCAATCCAAGTCAATTTACGAATAAAGAAGATTTTGAACAATATCCAAATACTTTGAATTCGGATATTGAAAAACTTTTACAACTTACTGCATCTGAAAAATTTAAAAATTTAAAAATTGATTGTGTGTTTGCGCCCCAAAAAAATAATGCTTTTTATAGTAATGAAAAATATCCGCAATTTAAAAAATATAATAAAAATATTACGGATATTGTATTGCCAAAATTATTTTCTGAATTGGAGGGGAAAACACGAATAGGGCATTTTGAAGGTGTATTTCAGGTATTATTTAGACTGTTTAGTATTATTCGTCCTGATTATACAATTTTTGGACAAAAAGATTTTCAGCAAACTTTATTGGTGAAATATTTGCAAAAACAATATTTTGAAAATATGAAAATATATATTGCGGATATTTTTAGAGAAAAATCTGGTTTGGCAATGTCGTCACGAAATGAAAGATTATCTGTGTTGGAAAAAGAGAAAGCAAAAATTATATATGAGGCATTAAAAATAGGATGTTTTTTTACAAAAAACTCTCTTCTTGAAGATATGAAAAATTTAGATG
>CAMZKJ010000030.1 GCA_947311245.1 uncultured Candidatus Altimarinota bacterium | reverse complement strand
TTTTTTTCTATCATTCCTAATGTTATTGCTTCAACTAATTTTTTACTATTACTCATATTTTCTTTTGTATTTTTCTTTAATCTGCAAATTTAATTAATTTTATGCTATTGAAAAGTATATTTTTGCTGTTTCATTGTCAATTTCTTTCAATGTTAACTTATTAGAAAACAGGCATCTTTTATTGTTAATGTATTTTGCTTATATATAGAGTATTACATTGAATTTTTCAATTTGTTTGTAGCTCTTTTATTTGCAAATTATTTATATATTACATCATTTACTCATTAAAGTTTTTATTTCTAATAAGTTTATACTCAAATATAGTACAATTGAATAACTTTTTATGAAAACAATTAAAAATATATTAGTTGCACCCGATAAGTTTAAGTTTACTTTTAGTGCCGGTGAAGTTGTAGATGCTATTTGTAATGGCTTAGCTCATCATGAGAATTTTAATATTTTAAAATTTCCACTAGCTGATGGGGGAGAAGGAACATCTGACATTTTGTCTGATAACTTTAAAGCTGAAAAAATTTATATTTCTGTAAACAATCCTTTGTTTAAAAAGGTAGATACATATTATTATTTTTCAGAAGACAACAAAACTGCAATTATTGATATTGCAAGTGCTTCTGGTTTAAATTTATTGAAAGAAGAAGAGCAGAATCCTATGTTTACAAGTAGCTATGGAACAGGTGAAATTATTTTAGATGTTATAACTAAAGGAGCAAAGAAAATAATTATTGGAATGGGAGGAAGTGCAACTAACGACTTCGGAATAGGGGTATTTAATGCTTTGGGATATAGGTTTTTGGATGATAAAGGAGAAGATTTGCCTCCAATTGGCAAAAACTTAATTCATATCACTAAAATTGATGATAGTAATGTTAATCCAGTATTAAAAAATATTGAAATAATTGCCCTTTATGATGTTGAAAATACCATTTACGGAAAGAATGGGGCTGCTTATATTTATTCTGAACAAAAAGGTGCAAGTAAAGAAGAAGTTGAAATTTTAGATGTTGGATTAAGGAATGTTTCTGAACTTATAAAAATAAAATTTAATAAAGATGTTTCAAAAATAAAAGGAGGTGGTGCAGCAGGGGGGATTGGTGCAGGATTATTTGCTTTTTTTGATGCAAAATTACAATCAGGTAGCAAAACTATTTTTGAAATATTAGAAATTGATTCATATCTTAAAAAATGTAACTTAATAATTACTGGTGAAGGAAAATTTGATAAGCAAAGTTTAAATGGAAAAGTTACAGGTGAACTTATAAAAAAAGCAGAAAAATATAAAATTCCAATTGTTGTTATTTGCGGTCAGTTAGAAATTTATAAAAGTTTTATAAAACCTGAATATTTGCATTCAATTATTCCTTTATTTAATGAAGAAGTTGATATGGAAACTGCAAAGAAAGAGTCCTATGATTTAATTGTACAGAAAGTTCAGAATGAAATTGCTCGTGATTTTCTTTTTTGATATTTTTTGTTTTTATATTTGTGGTGTTTTGATTTTGATAAGTTTATTTTAACTAAAATTGGATATAATAAATTAACAAAGGAATACTTGAAATCCGCAAGTCGTCGTCTCACTATGCTGACAAACAGATAGTTACAGCTAGACCTGTTTTACTTAAATTGAAATAGTGAAACGATGACTATCAACACTTTGGATATAGACTTGCGGATTTATGAGAAGCTGAAAATATTTTACTTGATGCTTAAACCTTAATGAGGTTAATAGAATAACTAAAAAATAAATAAACAAGAATTACTTAAACCTAAAAATGGCAAAAAAAAACATATATTTTAACGAGTTAAAACAACTAAAAGAATACATTAAGAGCGATAGCAACGAAGATGCAAAAAGACCTTTGCTTTATCCTTTGTTTAAAAAACTTTATAAAGATAAATTCAAAATTGAATCCGATGCAAATAATGCTGACATTTATATTGAAGGAACTTTAATTGTTGAAGCAAAATCAGATTACTCTGATTGGCTTGCAGGTTTTTATCAGGCACTTCATTATCAGAAAAAATTTGGACTTGCATATTCTACAATAATTATTATTGCTCATAAATTTATTGGGATTTGGAAAGTAAATAAAATTCCGGAATTTGCAGTTATACAGGCACATACATCTGATGCAAATGTTGCTCCCAACAAAATTGGAAAATTAAATGTCAGAAAAACAACAAAGCAAAGCAAAAAAGAAATTCAAAATTCAGCAATATATTGGCTTGAACCAAAAAATTTAGATCTTAATTTTTTTACAGAAAAAGAAAAAGGTGCTAAAAGTTTAGAATATGAAATTCATGAAATTTTTAATGTATTAAAAAATATTGATACTGACAGAATTCAAATAAATACTCACAATTTTATTCATTCAATTGAGTATTTTAAAAAGTTTTTTGTGAATCCTATAGATGCTGTGCATTGTTTTTATTCGATAGTTGCATATTGGGATATTACAAGCACAATTGCAACAAACGAATATACTGATACCTTTCAAGTAGTTGGTTTTAAAGGGCAAAGGTTAAGTGAGCCGGTTGCAATAAATCCGAATCATTTTAACTATTTAAAAAAATATATTGAAACACATTATGTTTTTACTAATGAAGGTTCAGGACTTACGGCAGATTATTATTTCGGCAGATTTGACGAAGCTTTGGCAGCAATTGACCCAGAATACGTTAAACATCATGGAATATTTTTTACCGATGATAATTTAAGCAAATTTGCATTAAGATTTGTAAATAAAAATCTGCCTGAAAAAATTGCAGATGATTATTTTGTTTTTGACCCTGCTGGAGGTTCAGGCAACCTAATTTCAAGTTGGAAAGGAAAGTTAAAACACAAAATTATTTCCGAATTACAACCAGATTTGTTAAGAACCATAGAACGCCGTATGCGAATAGACCCTTTTCATGTTGAAACAGGTTTTACCGTTATTCCTAAAACTTCTTTGAATGAAGGTCTTAACTTTATAGATATTTCAGCAGAAAAATACATTAAAATTATTGAAGAAGAGTTAAAAGATAAAAATTTACAAATAGATAAACCTATTGCATTTTTATTAAATCCGCCCTATAAAAACACTGATGAAAACGAAACCGAATTAGGGAAATCAGATGCAAATTATGGAATTCACAGCTCCATTTTAGAATTAACAGGAAAGGATGCTGGGAAAGAACGTTATCTTGCATTTCTCGGACAAATATTAAACATGTCTGAGCATCTTAATAAAAAAAATAATGAGCATCAAGCAATTGTATTAATTTTTACGCCTACATCTTGGCTTATTCCTCGTCCTACATACATTAATTTCCGAAAAAAATGGGATAAACATTTTGAATATAAAGACGGTTTTATTGTCACAAGCAACGAATTTTTTAAACTAAAAGGAAAATGGCCTCTTGCATTTACAATGTGGAAATATAATTATGATGAAAACAGAGAAAATAAAATAAAAATTTATGATTATACGGATTTAACAAAATCAGACTTGAAAATTGATTGGAATATAGAAAATAAAGAACTTGATTTTATTTTAAACACAATTATTGAAGATAAAAAGTATATTAAATATGATAATAGCAGGGGGGATATTAGAGAGGGATTGCCAAAAGTCATAAGAAATAAAAATGAGATAAAACAACCAAGATACAATATGTATCGAAATTTAAAGGAAGAAGAAAAGGGTCAGAAATATGTAAGTGGTTTCCCTGCAAAAGACGAAAGACACCAAAAATATAGTGTACCTTATGGATTTATTGATGGCTCTTTCGTTGGTTTTATGGATAATAACACTCCTGTTAGATTATATCAAGATACTTGTAATCGGATGACTAATAATTCAAACAATGTTTGGTTTATGCTAATGACAAGTTTCAGTAGAATTAATGCCTCTCAAATACATAGTAAAGCCGCTAATAGTCGTTCTTTTTGTGCTTATGATTTATTAAGTTCAAAAATTGTATTTTCTTGGTATGCAATAAGCAAAGTATTTATTGGAAATTATCCCTTATGGGCTAATCAATATGATATTTGGCAACCAAAAATAAAAAAAGAATTTGCAACATATTATTATTCATTATGTTATTCTTTTGCTCTTGCAGAAAACCGTTGCGTTGTAACAAAATTTGAAGCAGATAATCCTGTTAAAGATGCTCCCGAAGTATTTGTTGATAATCCGCTTTGCCCAACAAATAAAGATGCTTTTTGGGCAACAACGCTTGATGCTGAAGTAAAAAAAGAACATGGTGTTGCACATGAACTTGTAAAAAAAATAAAAGAGCTTTATAAAACTTGGAATTTAAACTATTGCAAAGGGCAGTTTTTATATAATGTAGGCTTAAAAGATGAGCCATATTTTAAATATTTTGCTTATGATGATTTTCTTACACCTCATTCAGGCTTAATTCAAATAAAAAAGCATGCAGAAATTGAAAATTTGCCAGATATATTAGATTTATTTGATGAAATAAAAGAACTTACAAAGAAAGTTAAAGAAGAAATTTACAATTTACTTGTTAATGAATTTAGGTACTTTGAATAAAATAATGAAACAATAGAACAATTCAACAATAAAAATAAATAAACATGTTCACAAATAAAGATTTAAAACAATTTAAACAAAAAGGAATTAGTAAAGAAAAAGTAGAGGAACAAATAAACTATTTTAAAAAAGGTTTCCCTTTTGTTAATATTATTGATGCAGCAACAATTAATTCAGGACTGATAAAACTTAGCGATAATAAAGTTAATGAGTATGTTAAACTTTATGAAGATGTTTTAGGAAAAGAAAAAACTGTAAAATTTGTACCTGCATCTGGTGCTGCAAGCAGGATGTTTAAGCAACTTTTTGAATTTAAAGATAGTGAAAATTCAAATATTGAAGACAAAGGTTTTAATTCTATTTATAATTTCTTTAAAGAAATTGAGAATTTTGCTTTTTATGATGATTTAAAAAATAGTTGTAGCGAAGGTGTTGATTTTAAGAGAGATCATAAACTTGTTTTGTCATGTTTATTAGACAAAAAAAGTATGAATTATGGTAGTTTACCAAAAGGCTTGTTAAAATTCCATAAGTATGAAGATAAAGCCAGAACTCCTGCTGAGGAACATTTAGTTGAAGGGGCAGAATATTCAAATTCAAATGGAAAAGTTAATATTCATTTTACGATTTCTCCTGAGCATAAAAAGGCTTTTGAAAAACACATTAATAAAGTTAAAACTGAATATGAAAATAAATATAATGTAAAATTTAATATTGACTTTTCTATTCAAAAATCCTCAACTGATACAATTGCTGTTGATTTGCAAAATAATCCTTTTAGAAATGGAGATGGTACAATTCTTTTCAGACCTGGAGGGCATGGTGCATTAATTGAAAACCTAAATGAAATTGATGCAGATATTATTTTTGTGAAGAATATTGATAATGTTGTTCCTGATAGTTTTAAAAAAGATACAATTACATATAAAAAGGCAATTGCAGGAGTATTAATTGAAAAAAGAAATCATATTTTTGATTTAATTAAAAAACTAAAAAATAACTTAAGTGAAGAACTTATTGTTGATGCTAAACATTTCATTGAAAAAGAATTATTTATAACACTTGACAATGAATTTGAAGGAAAAACTGAAGCAGGCAAAGCAAAATATTTAATACGCAAACTTAATCGTCCTGTGCGGGTTTGTGGCATGGTAAAAAATGAAGGTGAACCTGGAGGAGGTCCATTTTTTGTAAAAAAAGAAAGTGGTTCCGTTTCATTACAAATTGTTGAAGGTGCACAAATTGATATGAGTAATCCTGAAAAAGCAAAAATTGTAGAAAATGCAACTCATTTTAATCCTGTTGATTTAGTGCTTTCTGTAAAAGATTATGAAAATAAAGATTTTGACCTTCATAAATTCATTGACTACGAAACAGGTTTTATTTCTCAAAAATCGAAAGATGGTAAAGAACTAAAAGCACAAGAACTGCCTGGGCTTTGGAATGGTGCAATGGCTAAATGGAATACAATTTTTGTTGAAGTACCAATTTCAACATTTAACCCTGTAAAAGTTGTTAATGATTTGCTCAGAGATGCACATCAAGGCTAAATATACTATTTATTTTAACTTATAAAAGATAATCCTCATTTCAATAGAAGTGCAAGTTGTTTATAATTAGTTAAATACAACAGTGTCGACAATTTACTCAATGTATTGAGTATTTTTACTCAGCAGTTTTAGGAAAAATACTTTGAGCTTTGAGTATAATGTGTTAACTTTGTATTTATGAATTTTGAAAGAACATATCTAACAAATGTAAAAGATAGGATTAGTTTGCCAAGACAATTTATTCTAGCAATTACAGGACCAAGGCAAATTGGGAAAACTACAATTATAAAACAACTTATAAAACAAATCGAAATTCCTTATTTATATGTAACTGCTGATAATGTTATAAATGCCACAAGTTTATGGGTTGAGCAACAATGGGAAACTTCAAGAATTAATTTAAGTCTATCAAAAAAGAAGGAGTTTTTATTAATTATTGATGAAATTCAAAAAATAAATGGTTCTACCACGAATTTAATGGGTAAAGATTTAGGCCTCCGTGAAAAAACAGAATAGCACTTCTAAAATTTTTGAAAGTTCTGTATCCTTTTC
>CAMZKJ010000029.1 GCA_947311245.1 uncultured Candidatus Altimarinota bacterium | reverse complement strand
TATTTTTACTTGCGTAAAGAGATTTAATTTTTTCCCGTATTTCTGAAAATTGTCGAATTTGTTTTTCGGTATATTCAAAGTTCTCCGTTTCGGAAATATCACTATCGGAAACAGGAAAGTGCATCATCACTCCTTTTATTTTTATATATTTTGAATGTTGGATTCTTTGAAATAAGTCGAGTGTTTGTTCTGGTAAAATTCCACATCGCCCCATTCCGAGGTCTATTTTTAAGTGAACAGAAATAGTGTTTTTTGTATTATAACCTATTGTTTTATTTGTAAAAAATTCTTCTATTTTGGTAATTGTTTTTTCTTCTGATATTGCTATATCAATATTATTCTCAGATATAAATTTCAAAAATTTTGTTGAATAATATGTTTGCCCTAATAGTAAAATAGGAAGAGTTATACCATATTCTCGTAATTCAAAAGCTTCTTGTGTATGTGCGACTCCTAAATAGTCGACACATTTTTTTTCTTGTACAAAATATGAAACTTCACACATTCCACATCCATATCCTCCTCCTTTTACGGGTAATAAGTATTTTATTTTTTTATTATCTTTTGTCTTATTATTTTCCTGTGTTTCTGGTTTTTTCTGGTTTTTATTTTGAATTTTTCTAATATTTTCTTCTATATTTTTTAAATTTACTTCAAAAATACCTAAACAAAAAGGATGCGTTTTTTCATGGTGAGAATTAAGTTTGTGTAGAAGAAGATTCATAGTATAAATAATTTTTTTTTAGCATCGTCCACATTTTTTTTCTATTTCGTTAAATGGGTGAAATACCGAAACTGGTCGTCCATGGGCACAACTGTGTAAATTTTTACATTTTTTCCAATCTCGAATTAATGCTTCCATTTCACTCTGCGACATATAATCTCCAAACATTTTTGCTCCTCGACATGCAGCGTATGATAAAACTTTTTTTGCAAAAGAATCAGTTATGCTCGAAAATTCTGGTTCAAAAAAATCGCAATTATCTAAAATTTCTTGAAAAAGTTTTGCAATATCAATATGTTCACTTCCTGCGGGAACAGTCTGTATCGCGACTTCTGTATTTCCAAAATCTTCAATTTCAAATCCAATATCTCGTAAATATTTATGTTGTTGAAGTAGGAGTTCTTTATCGGATTGACTAAGTGAGAATATGCATGGAGTGAGGAGTGGTTGTAGAATAATTTCTTTTTTCTCTGCTTTTTCGGTAAGCATTTCAAGTCGTACTCGTTCATGGGCAGCATGTTGGTCTACAATTCGTATGCCATTTTCTTCTTCAACAATAATAAAGCTTTTTCGCACTTGTCCTATTATTTTCCAGTCTTCTCTGTTTTCTAATTCTCTTTCTCTTTCTTCTCCTTCGTTTTCATCATCATTTCTATTATGAGTATTGAATATAGTATTTTCTATAAAACTGGGTTGAACAGATTGATGTTGAGGAAATGTGGTAAAATGTGTATTTCGAGAGGTGTGAGTATTTTGTGTATTTTTTGGAAAATTTGGAATTGAAAATCGAGAAGAAATATTATGTTGTTTTTCTGAAAGTGTTGGAGTGAATTCAGAAACTTCTGATATATTTGGTCTATTTTGCGTGATATGAGTGTTGCTGAGTGCAGTGGAAAAAGCTTGTTTTATAGCTTTAAAAATATTGGCAGTATGTAAAAATTTTACCTGTGTTTTTCGTGGGTGAACATTTACATCAACTTCATCTGGGCGAATAGTAATATGAAGGATAAATGATGGAAATTTTCCTCGTGGTAACAGTGTTTCATAGGCTTGGGATACCGCAGATGAAATGAGTGAATCCGACGAAATCATTCGATTATTTACAAATATATATTGTCGAGTTCTGTTTGATCTATGGTAGTTGTAATGTGTTGTGAATCCAGAAATTTGTAATTCTAGTCCTTCGTACACAAGTGGTAAAAAATGTTCAGTTATATCTTTTCCTATAATTTGCTGTGCACGATGATGTAAATTACTTTTCTGACTAGATATTTTTTCTTTTCCGTTTATTTTTAAAATGAATGCGACATGTGGGTTCGATAGTGCAAAATTTTCTATTATTTTTATAATTTCTCGTGATTCTGTATTCTCTGTTTTTAAAAATTTTTTTCGTGCAGGAACATTCCAAAATACATTCTCAATTAAAATTTCTGTTCCTGTTGGAATGCTACAGGGAGTTATTTCTAATTCTTCTGGATTTTGGTTCGCTTTATATACTATTTCTATTCCAGTATCTTGTTTATTTTTAGATTTTTGTTTTGTTTTTAGCGTCATATGCGAAATTGATGCAATTGATGCAAGAGCTTCACCTCGAAATCCAAAAGAAGACAGAGTAAATAAATCGTCTACTTTTGAAATTTTTGATGTGGCATATCGCGTGAAACAATTTCGTGCATCTTGCGGATTCATTCCTTTTCCATCATCTATAATTCTTATTTTTTTTATTCCACCTTCTTCAATTTCAATTTGAATATTTTCAGCATTTGCATCAATACTATTTTCTACTAATTCTTTTACAATACTGGCGGGTCGTTCAACAACTTCTCCTGCTGCAATTTGATTTTGTAATGAAACGGGTAACAGTTTAATTGTCATTTTAAGGTAAAATAGGTGTAATGTATTATGAAATGAGTCCTACGCGTTTTTTAATTTTTTCGAGTTGTCTATTTGCAATTGTATTTGCAGTAATTGCTGATTTTTCTAGAATTTCTACTATATATTCTGGATTTTTTTTGAGTTCTGCATATTTATTCCACATTGGTGTCATATATTTTTCTATGGCCGAAAATAATAATTTTTTAGCATCTCCATATCCAATTTTTCCTGTTGTATATTTTTTTGCTAAATCTTCCAGTTCTTCTGGTGATAAAAATAATTTTGCAAGTGCAAATATATTACATGTTTCTGGGTCTTTTATATCTTCAACTCCTTTTGAATCGGTTACAATTTGCATAACTCGTTTTTTTATTTCTTTTGGTGTTCCAAAAAGAGGAATAGTATTATTATAACTTTTACTCATTTTTGCTCCATCAATTCCAGGAATAACTCCAACTTCTTCAGAAATTACTGGTTCAGGTGCGCGTAATGCACTTCCTCCATAAATATGGTTAAATTTATTTGCAAGATCTCGAGTGATTTCAACATGTTGTTTTTGGTCTTTTCCAACTGGAACAAAATCGGGAGAATATAGCAAAATATCAGATGCCATTAGTACGGGGTATCCAAATAGTCCTGCGGTGGCTTCTTGTCCTTTTGCTTTTTTATCTTTATATGCATGTGATCGTTCGAGTAATCCCATTGGTGTAAGTGTTGATAAAATCCAGCTTAATTCACAATGAGCGGGAACATCGCTTTGTTTAAACATTAAAATTTTTTCGGGGTTTAACCCGCAGGCCAAAAGAGAGGTCGCTAAATCAAGAGTATATTCTTGTAGTTTTTTTTTATCTTGAGTTGAATTTAATGCATGTAAATCTGCTAAAAAGATAATTGATTTTTCATGTTTTTCGGCTAATTGTAGATTGGGAAGTATTGATCCAAAGTAATTTCCAAGATGTAAAGTTCCAGATGGTTGTAATCCTGTTAAAACGGTTTTTGTAGG
Source organism: uncultured Candidatus Altimarinota bacterium (assembly GCA_947311245.1). GTDB lineage: Bacteria > Patescibacteriota > Gracilibacteria > CAIRYL01 > CAIRYL01 > SZUA-1403. The sequence goes on along the minus strand of CAMZKJ010000029.1, from coordinate 50,643 downwards.
CATATATGTTCTATAAATTATATGTAAATTATATAAATACTATACTGTTTTTTAAATTTTGACAATTTATAAAATATTTGGTACGGTTATATGAATTTTTAAAATTAAAAATTTATACAAAAATAAAAATAAATATAAATATTAAAATTACATGTTTTTTTCTTTACATAAAAATAGAAGTATACGCATAAATTTAATGAAAATTTGGGCAGGGGTAAGTATCTCTTTGCTTTTGTTTTTATTTTTTCAAAGTTCTTTGGTTTCTGCATTTTCTGCAATAGGAACACAAAGCGAAGAGTATCAGGCAAAAAAAATTCAAGAACAGCTTACAAATTCGTATATAGAATCGAGTAAAAAAGCGATTGGGATTAAAATTTTAGAAAAAAAGATTTTAGAAAAAAAGATTGATACACTTACTGCAGAAGATAATATTGCAGCATATAATCAAGATATTTCTTTGTTGCAAGAAAAAATTTCTGTTTTTTTTAATCAACTGTCAAAACCCAAACAAGAAATTGCAGAGTTGAAAACGCGTCAAAATATCTTGATTGATACATTTTTAGAAAAAGGAAAAATTTTACTATCGGTATATGTACAGCTAGAAGAAATTCAGAATAAAAAACAAACACGAAGTGAGAAGTTGTTTGCATCATTTTTTAGAGATGACAATATTGAAATGATAGAGAATGAGGAAGTTGCAAATTTAAAAAAATTGGAACAAAAAATTCTACCAGAGTTTTCTGATACATTATTTCAATTGCAAAAAAATAAATTAAAACAGTTGAAAATTCAAAAATCTATTGCTCTTGTAGAAGATCAATACAAAAAGTTAAGTGAAAAACGGGATGAATTAGAGCAAAAAAAAGAACGAGAAGAAGTGATATTAGCAGATTCTTCAGCATCACGAGAAGAATATAATGATTTGTTACTTTCTACACGGCGGCAAATGTTAGATTCAATGTTAGATTCGGTACGAGTCGATGCAGATTTGGAAGAATTAAATAAAAAATTAGCATTATTAGAAGATAAAAAAGAAAATACAAAAAAAATATCTGCAAAAGTAAATGCAGAAAAAATGAAAAAATTATTACATTCTTCTGCTCTTCCAGATGAAATTGATACAACTGGATTATCCGATGAAAATATTGCAAGTATAGATTTGCAGTTATTAAGAGAGGCAAGTGAAAATAAATTTGTACTTGAAACAGTGCTGGCATGGCCAGTTTTTCCAAAGAAAGGTATTTCCGCTGGATTTCGTGATCCTGGGTATTATAAGCGATTTAAAATGCAACATAACGCTGTGGATATTCCAGCTCCACAAGGAACTCCGCTAACTGCGGCGGCAAGTGGATATGTGTATAAAGCAAAAGATAACGGACTTGGATATTCATATATTATAATTTTGCATAAAAATAATATACGAACAGTATACGGTCATGTTTCACAAATAGATGTGAAAGAAGGACAGTTAGTACAAGAAGGGGAGTTGATTGGGTTATCTGGAGGAATGCCAGGAACAAAAGGTGCTGGGAAAATGACAACAGGTCCTCATTTACATTTTGAAGTGTTAGAAAATGGAGTGTATAAAAACCCTCTCGATTTTTTACAAGCTGGTGTGTTAAAATAGATATAAAAATATAATTTATAATCTTTATTTTTAATTTATGGCTCAATATTCTGGGGTTGCGAGTGATAAAAATATTGCAGAAATGTTAAAGGCTCAAAAATTAGATTCTCAACAAGATATTGTGCAACATAATGCATTGTCTGGATTAAAATCAGATTTACATTTTGCAGGTATTTATGACCAGCAAGAACGAAAAAAGAAAGAAAGTGAGTTACGAATGATTTTAGAAAATGCCTTATTTTTACGGGATGATGAAGAACGAAAAAAAAAATGGTTAGATGCTATAGACGAACTTCCATTTCCATTATTAAGTTCACTTATTCCTGCTTGTATTCGAGAAAATTTACGCTTTAAACAACATAAACGAGATGTGGTCGTAGAGTTAAATAAAAAAAGAGCAAATGACTGGAGTGAGTAGAAAAAACTAAAACTAAAACAATAATATTTAATTATGCGAATATGAGTAATGCTTTAAATAAAACAATAGATTCCACAGATATTAATTCTGCGGGATTAGAAGTTTTAAGTTTAGATGAAAATGCTTCGGATGATTTATCAGTAATGAATAAATTAGAAGAATTTATTGAAAATAAAGATGTGAGTATTGCACTGAAGCAAGGGAGAGTTGTATTTAATAAGGATATTAATAGTATTAAGCCTGAAAATGTAGAAAAACTTGCAAAAACACAATTGGCTAATAATGTTGCTATTCCTAGATTAACAAGTCAAATTGGGTCTTTAACAATTGCATTTGCAATGATGTTAGAGCAAGAAATGCAACATACAACAGCTGCTGGTCGTCCGAAAACTGTAGAGGAAATATTGCTTGATAATCCTTCAATGAAAGGATCAAAGCAAATAATGGATATTTTAAATTTTGAAAAATCGGATACATCTCTGGTTGGAGGTGCTTTATATGAAGGGCTTAGTAGATTGACAGATATATATAATAGTGAAGTGGTTAAAAGAAATGGTGCACAAAGAGCAGTTGTTGCAGGTGGTACTGCAGTGGCTTTAAAAAGTCTTGGGGTTTCCGCTCCGAAAGCAATTCTAGGTGGGTGTGCTATAAATATGCTTACTGAATTATTTACAGGAAATGGAAAAGGTTATAAAAAAACATCTGAGAAAAAGACTTTGGCTGGAAAGGCTTCTCAGTCTGTTTTTGATACAGGAAATTTACTTATGGATTCTATTGGTATAAATTCAAAAACTCCTTTTAGTTTAAAGGGTGCTCAAAGAGGTATAACATCTGCATTTAAAAATTTTACGAGAGGGAATACTCCAGCTGAAAACGCATTTGCAGGAGTTACATTGGGGTTAGTAGGTGGTTTAGCAACATGGCTTGGATATAAAGGATTGAAAAAATTAGGAACAAATGATGAGGGTGAAACGAAAAGTTGGAAAAGTTATATTTTACCAGCTATTGCTGGTGTTTCGACACTTGTTGGAGGAGCGGTATTAGGAAAGGATGAAAAAGAAGTAAGTATTGAAAATAAAGGAAATGTTAAAAACATTATTTCTATTGAAGAGAACTCATTTAATCCTGTACTGGATGGGGTGTTTACAAGTTTATTTGACACTGGTACAGGGAATATAGATAAAAGTAATGTTGGTAAGCTTGAAACTTTTGTTAAGCGTCAGATTACTCAAAATAATATGGGGTCTCAAAAAGAAGTTGTTATTAAAATTGGAGATAAAAAAACTATTAAATATAGCAAAAACGATAAACACTATCAAATTCTGAATAAGGATTTTCCAAATCAAAAGTATGAAATTAGGAAGGGTAATTCTCCTGATAGAGTTAGTTTATTATCTTTTACAAGAACTTCATCTAATTTAAAATGGAAGAAAACTTCTACTACAGATATAGTATAGTAGTAAGTTTTTGTTTGATGTGTGACTGTGAAATAATAAGAAAATAATAAGAAAATTGTGTAAATAAAAGGCTCGAAATTTCGGGTCTTTTTTTGTTATAATAAAAATATAAAAAAATAATTTAATTATATGGCAAACAATCAAACAGCACAAAAAAATAAAAGAGTGCGAAATCAAAGTGAGCAAGAAAACAAAGAATTAAGAGATAAACAAGGGCGTGTAATAAAGAAAAAAGCATTGTTGATAGATATTTCTTTGCCACAAAAAACGAGTATTGAAGAAATGGAAAACAAAAAATATGAACTGGAAAGTCTTGTAAAAACTTATGGAGATTTTGAGATAGAAACAACATGGATTAAAAAAGCAGAATCTGATAAAAAATTATTTTTGAGAGAGGGAGTTTTAAATGAAGCGATTCAATATTGTCGAGAAAACGATGTGCAAATAATTATTTTAGGAAATATTTTAAAACCACGACAAATTTGGGATTTAACAGAATTATTACGAGAAGAAGATGTGGAAGTATGGGATAGAGTTGATTTAATTTTAAATATCTTTTCGCAACATGCTCAATCAAGCGAAGCAAAATTACAAATTCAACTGGCAAAAATTCGACATATGGGGCCAAGAATTTTTGGAATGGGTGGAGACGAACTTTCAAGACAATCAAATACGCGAGGAAAAGGAGAAACAAATACGGAAATTATGAAACGGCATTTGCGACAAGAAGAAAAAAATATTGAAAAAAAATTAGAAAAAGTACGCAAGACAAAATCTTTGCATAGAGAAAATAGAAAGCGAAATCAAAAAAAAACAGTTGCTTTGGTTGGGTATACCAATGCAGGAAAAAGTCGAACAATGAATGCTCTTACAAAAAAAGGTGTTACGGTTAAAGATGCACTTTTTCAAACTTTGGATACACGGCTTGGGTTAATGTTTTTACCAAAAAGTTTTCGAGAAATTTTTATTGCAGATACAATTGGTTTTATTGCAAATCTTCCGCCAAATCTTATTGCTGCTTTTCAGTCAACGCTTTCGGAAAGTGTAAATGCTGATGTTTTGCTTCATGTAGTTGATGTTTCGGATTATAGGTTTGAAGAAAAAATTGAAGTAGTGGATGATATTTTGGAAAAATTGGAGATATCAGATAAAAAACAAATTTTGATTTTTAATAAAATTGATAATATTTCTGAAAAAACAGAAGAAGAATTAAGTGAATATTTGAATGAATATTTAAGTGAAGAAATAAATGGGGAGATACTTGAAAATAATATAAATTTTCCAGAATTTTTAAAAAGTATAGATTTTAAAAATACTACACTTTCTCGTGATTCGTCTGATGAAGAGAGAAATAATGTGAAGAAAATTAAAAAATTAAAAAATCTTTTTAATAAACAATATTTATTGAAAAAATACAAAGACAGAACTCCTGTTTTTATATCGGCTGATAAGAAATTGAATTTAGAAGATTTGCAAAATGAAATAGAGAATATTCTACCTGCTAAAAATCAGTTTGAAATGTATAGCTCTACTCATGTGTAAAAGAATATTTATTTATTTTGTATGAAAATAATGCTTCCTCATAATCGTTCAGATTTTTTTAGAACGGAACAATATAATATTTCGGTAATTGATTTTTTTCTGCAAGAGTTAATGCATGATGGAATTGATGCTACTTCACTTTTATTTGTGAATAGTACTATTGAGGATTCTGCAAAAATTGTAGCAAAGCAAAATGGTATAGTTGCAGGGCAAGAAGAAATAGATTTTTTTATAAAAAGAGAAGAGTGTTTTTTGGATATAAAAATTTTATGGAAAAAAAAAGACGGGGAAAATGTTGTAATAGGTGATGAAATTTGTGAAATATCTGGAAATGCTATAGATATTTTAAACTTTGAAAGAGTCTGCTTAAATGTGTTGTCTCGGCTTTCTGGAATTGCAACAGCGACAAAAAATATTGTAGAAAAATCACAAACTCCAATTGCAGCGACTCGAAAAACACAGTGGGGGTATTTAGATAAAAAAGCTGTTTTTGTGGGAGGTGGAAATACTCATAGAATAGGGTTATTCGATGCAATTTTAATAAAAGAAAACCATTTAATTGCTGGAAAAAAAAAGGAGGTTTTGCAAAAATTATTACATATTCAAAAATATGGTCCACCTGAAATTTTAAAAAATATAAAATTTATAGAAGTTGAGGTTGAAACTTTTGAAGAATTTTACGAAGTGTTTGCAATATTTTTACATGAAGACTTTGATATAAAAAATCAGTATAAATATGTAATTATGCTCGATAATTTTTCACCAAAAAATATAGAAAAATTATTTTCAGAATTAGAAAAAAGTTATGATAAAAAAACACGAAATAAGCAGAATATTTTTATAGAAATTTCTGGAGGAATTACCGAACAAAATATAGAAAATTATTCAAATTTAGGTGCAGATGTAATTTCATTGGGATCTCTTACGCATTCTGTAATGCCTGTTGATTTTTCGTTACGGTTTTAATTTTCCCGTCATGTATGGTTATGATTATATCAAATCTTTTGGCTAAATTTTCGTCATGAGTAACGCACCAGAGTCCTGTATTTTCGGTTTTTACATCAAATAATAAATCTATTATTGTTTGACCTGTTTTTGCATCTAGGTTTCCAGTTGGTTCATCTGCGAGTAAGATCTTTGGGGTATGTGCAATGGCTCTTGCAATAGCAACTCGTTGTTGTTGTCCTCCTGAAAGTTGATATGGGTAATTATTTTCTTTATTTTGAAGGTGTACTTTTTTAAGAATATTTAAAATATGTTCTTTTTGTTGTGTTGAATTTTGTTTATTTTTTTCGCTGTTTAAGTCGAGTGTAATTTTTATATTTTCATATACTGTTAATTCTTTTATAAGATGAAAATCTTGAAAAATAAATCCTATGTTTTCTTTTCTGAAAGTGTTTCTTTGGTCTTCTGTAAGATTTGAGATATCTTTATTTTGTACAAAAATAGAGCCTTTTGTTAAAGACTCTATTCCTCCAAGTAAGTGTAAAAGTGTAGATTTACCGCTACCTGATTGTCCAAGTATGCAAACTGATGTATTTTTAGGAAGAGAAAAGTCGAGCGGTCCAAGGTTCCATTTCTCTCCTCCTAGTGTGTATTCTCGTATAGCATTTTTAAATTCTATCATTGTAGTAAGTCGTTATTTTAGTCTTGTGCTTCAAAAACGGCAGGAATTAAAACTTTGTAAAAATCGTCTAATGTATTATTTTTGGTGTCTTTTGTAAAAGTTATAACCCAGCATTTTCCTGCAAAAAATGTAACATATTGTACTTGGGTTGGTGTAGTTGATTCTATATAAAAAGTATTTGAAGAGTTTGAAGGTGGTGTTAAAAATTCATTTATATACTTGTTGTATAATTCTCCAGATGTATAGATTTTATATTGTGCAGTGGTTTCTATTTTTCCTGTTGCGATATTTTTTATATCTGTTGTTATTTCTTCAATGAGTCCTGCTTCTGGACTTGTGATATTTTTATGTGTATTTTCAAATATATAATTTTGAGGATATGTAACTTGTACTGGTGTTTGAGAGAAGTATAGGTAATTTTTAGTATTTTTATTATTTGTTGTGTTGTCTGATTTTGTTGGTAAAATGGTCGCAGTTGGTTTATATGCTGATGTGTTAATTTTAGATTTTAATTTTCGAGAAAAAACAAGTTCTTGGTCTTCTTGTAATTCTTTTTGAATTGAGGATTTCCAATTTTTATGTGCATCATTTATATATTGTAGTGTTGTGATTGCTTGAGTTTCTTGTTTATTTGTATCTTGTTTGCTTGTTTTCTCTGTTATTGTTTCTTGTTTTTGAATTGATTCTGCTTTCTTGTTAAGAAGGAGATCTACTAATGAGTCTCTGCTTGCTTCTGTCGATGATGGTACTATAAGTATATCTTGTTTGTTTTTTGTGAAAGGTGAAGATGTTGGCAGTATAAAAAAATTGCGTACATCATTTCGTATTTCTTTATGATTTTCTTTAAAGTTGGAATTAGAATAATTTGTAAAAATGTAAAACCAAGCAAGAAGAAATCCTAAAATTACAATTATACTTTTGAAAATAAAAGACCAAAAGCTTGATAAATAAGAGAAAATCCAAAAAATAATTTCTTTTATGAGTGAGAATAAAAATACGGCAGTAAGTATCATTGATATTTTTTGCCAAAATGATGTCAAGTCGCTCCAGAAATATTCATAAAATCCTAATAGAAGAATTCCAATTACTATATATGTGAGAGTTTTTCTGATATTAATTGTTGATAAAGATGTTACAGACATAAAAAAATAAGTGAAAAAATAAGGTTATGATTATGAGAATCTAAGAGAATTTTATTTCTTAGATTTAACTATGCTATTTATTTATAATAAAGTCAATTAATAATTTTTTGTTTTGTATAGAGTGGGTAATTCTTATTTTTATTAAACTGTTATAAGAAAACCCTGTAAAATAATGCCCTTGACTCTGTTGAAATAATTTTATAGCATATGTCGGCTTTGCCTATAAATAGGACACATATTGATTTTTTCAATATGAGCAAGATTATCATCCTCTGCTTTTACATTAAACTTATGAAAGGAATAATTGGTAAAAAAATGGGTATGGCTCAGGTTTTCGACGAAAGTGGAAAGGTTATACCTGTGACATACCTCTCTTGTGAACCGAACACTGTTTTTGACATTAAAACAGTAGAAAGAGATGGTTATTCATCTCTTGTGCTTGGTTCTTCTCCATTGGGGAAAAGAGAAACGAAAACGAAAAAATTTAGAACATTAAAAGAATTTTCTGGAAATGTTGATTCTGATGTTGTGATTGGTTCTTCTGTGGATGCATCTGCATTTGAAGTAGGAGAGTTTGTTTCGGTTGTTGGAACTTCGAAAGGGAAAGGGTTTCAAGGTCGAGTTCGACGACATAACGCAAATGTTGCCCGAAAGACACATGGTACAAAAGCTATTCGACATGGATCAAGTGGTTCGATGTGTATTACTGCTCGTTCTCAGAAAGGTTTGCGAATGTCAGGTCGAATGGGTAATGATAAAGTTACACTTCGGTCAGTAGAAATTGTACGAGTTGACGCTGAGCGATCAATTATTGCAGTTAAAGGCCCAGTTCCAGGGGCAATAAATTCTATAGTCTTTTTGAAAAAATCATAATGAAAGCTGTTTGTTATACACAATCGGGAGAAAAAAAATCGGAAGTTGAACTTCCAGCTTCTCTTTTTATAGAAGAACCAAATATTGAGTTGATTCATTTAGCTGTTGTTCGACAGCATACAAATGGTCGAAATAATATTGCTAAGGTGAAAACACGAGCAATGGTTCGAGGAGGAGGGCGAAAACCTTTTAATCAAAAAGGTACAGGTCGAGCACGACAAGGTACGATTCGGGCACCTCAAATGAGAGGAGGAGGGGTTGTTTTTGGTCCAACAGGACGAGAAAATTACTCAAAAGATATGCCTAAAAAAATGAGAAGAAAAGCACTATTTTCAGCTTTATCTGTTAAGGCTGCAGAAAATAGAGTGGCATTACTTGATTCATTTTCTTTAGAAAAACCAAGTACGAAAGCATTTATTTCTTTTCTTTCAAAAGTTGAGCATAATCGAAAAGTTCTAGTTGTTTCGTCTGAAAAAGATTTCATCTTAGAAAAAAGTATTTCAAATATTCCAGGAGTGCGACTTGTAACTGCAAATTATTTAAATACAGTTGATATTATGCAATCAACACTTGTTCTATTCTTAGAAGAAGGATTGAAAAAAGCAGAAGAAGTTTTTGCATTATAATTTACAAAAAATATGATATTAGAAAATGTAATAATGGCTCCCGTTGTAACGGAAAAAGCTATTGGATTGAATGAGGAAGGGATTTATGTGTTCTTTGTTAATAAAGATGCAACAAAGATTGATGTTAAAATTGCATTTGATTCTTTATTCGGAAGAAAGGTTTCATCTGTAAAGATTGCAAAGCTTCCAAAGAAAACTCGAAAAGCTGGTCGATCTGGTACAATGACAAAACGACAAGTGAAACGAAAAGCATATGTTACCTTTAAGGAAAATACACCATTTGAACTTCAAATGGTTAAAAAATAATTTATTTTTGAAAAAATGGCAATAAAAGTATATAAACCAACGACGAACGGACGAAGAAATATGAGTGTTGTGGATTACTCTGTTCTTTCTCAGGTGAAACCAGAAAAATCTCTTTTGCGTCCAAAAAAGCAAAATGCAGGACGAAACTGTCACGGTCGAATTACTATTCGACATCGAGGTGGAGGAGCAAAACGACATTATCGAATTATAGATTTTAAACGAGTTGACAAATCAGGAATTCCTGCAGTTGTTAATTCTATTCAATATGATCCAAATAGAACATCTTTTATTGCACTTCTGTTTTATGCAGATGGAGAAAAACGATATGTTATCGCTCCTGATGGGTTAAAAGAAGGGGATACTGTTATTACTGATGTGAAAGCAAAAGTTAAAACAGGAAATAGAATGAAATTACGAAATATTCCAGTTGGGTATAAAATCCATGATCTAGAATTAACTCCTGGAAAAGGGGCTCAAATTATTCGATCTGCTGGTTCAAATGGGAAAATAACTTCTTTAGATGGAGATCTTGCTTATGTAGAACTTCCTTCAAAAGAAATTCGATTAATTTCTAAAGAGTGTTATGCAACTATTGGAGTTGTTTCAAATTCTGACCATATGAATGTTAAAATCGGTAAAGCTGGTCGAATGCGAAATATGGGACGAAGACCTCAAGTTCTTGGTAAATCTATGAATGCCGTAGATCATCCACATGGGGGAGGAGAAGGACATTCTCCAATTGGTATGAAAGCACCTAAAACACCTTGGGGAGCTCCAGCACTTGGTAAGAAAACTCGAAAACGAAAAAAAGCGTCTTCACAATTTATTATTTCTCGAAAGAAAAAATAACAAATTCATTCTCAATTAAGTAAATTAATTACAATATTATGGCACGAAGTTTAAAAAAAGGTCCTTTCGTTGATGAAAAACTAATGAAAAAAGTTCAAAAGTTTATTAAGGAAGGTTCTAAAAAAGTTATTAAAACATGGGCACGACGAAGTGATATTCATCCAGATTTTCTTGGATTTACATTTGCTGTGCATGATGGGAAAAAATTTGCACCAGTTTATGTTACCGAAGAAATGGTTGGTCATAAATTAGGAGAATTCGCAATGACTCGACGATTTAAGGCTCATGGAGGAAGTAAAGCATAAGTAAATACATTACTTTAGATAAAAATTTTATAGATCAATACAATGATTGCAATCGCAAAAAATATTCGGATTTCTCCTCGTAAGGTGAATCTTGTTGCTACTATGATTCAAGGAAAAAATGCAGAAGAATCATCACTGCTTCTTTCACGAATTCCTAAAAAAGCTGCAAGTATGATTAAAAAAGTACTAGACGCAGCAATCGCAAATGCTAAACATAACGACGGAGCAAACACTTCGGGGTTAGTTATTAAACGAATACTAGCATTAAAAGCTCCAACATTGAAACGGTTTCGACCAATTTCAAGAGGACGAGCTGCACCTCTTTTAAAAAGAACTTCACATATTCGAATCGAACTTGGTTAAAATATGTTGATTTCAAAAGTGTAACAACAATAATTAAAAATATTTATTTCTTATAAATCATATGGGACAAAAAGTAAATCCAACGGGAGTACGAGTAGGTATCAATAGAGAATGGCCTTCTCAATGGTATGCTGGAAAAAAAGATTTCGGTAACTTTCTTGGAGAAGATGTTAAAATTCGAAGATATTTCGAAGACAAATATTCTGAAGCAGGTATTGCTGAAGTTAGTATTGCTCGTAACTCTAGAGAATTAGTTGTTACAGTTAAAACTTCAAAAGTTGGAGTAGTTCTTGGAAAGGGAGGAGAAAAATCTACTGAAATTGAAAAAGCAGTATCAAAAATAGTTGGACGAAAAATTAGATTTGAAGTTGAAACTGTTGATCAACCAGAATTAAATGCAGTTGTTGTAGCGGAAGATGTATGTCGACAATTAGAAAAACGTCAACCATTTCGAAGGGTTGCTAAAATGGCAGTTCAAAAAGCTATGGAAAATGGAGCGAAAGGGGCAAAAGTTCTTATAGGAGGACGACTTGGAGGGGCTGAAATGGCTCGATCAGAATTCTTTACTGATGGATCTGTTCCACTTCAAACGCTTCGAGCTGATATTTCTTATGCTTATGATCGATCTGAAACTATTTACGGAACATTCGGAGTAAAAGTTTGGATTTATAAAGGAGACCGGTTTGATGCAAAGAAAGATAGTCGTTCTGATACTACAGAAAGTTAAAAATCATATAAAACCCCTGATAAATTGTTTATCAGGGGTTTTTTTGTATAGGAGATACGTAGAGTGTAATATTCTGTAAAGAAATGTTAAAAATAGAAAGAAAATCTAGTAAAAAATAGTGGTAAAACAGATGGAAAACAAAACTATAAATACAGAGAGTTCAGTTATAGGTTTTGTAAATCAATCTGTACAAGAGACGAAAAAAAGGGCGAACCATTACGGTTCGCCCTTTTAAAAATTGGATTTTATAAATTTTCTTATCTCTTAGGTTTTATTTAAGAGTATTGAGTTTTTCAAGAAAATTAATCATTCGTGCAACATATCCCCATTCGTTATCATACCAAAATATCATTTGAGCAGTTTTTCCATTTACTATTTTTGTAGACTTAGCATCTAGGATAGATGACCGTGTGTCTGCAATATAATCAGTAGATACAAGCGGTTCGTATGAAATTCCTAAAATATGTGGAATTTCTTTTGATTTGTCAGCAATAATTTTATTTAATTCTTCTACTGTAACATCTTTTGAAAAATTAATTGTAAGATCTGAAATACTTGAAGTTGCAAGTGGTACTCGAATAGCCATTCCATCTCCTTTTCCATCTAGTTCTTTTACAACTTTTCCAACAGCTCCAGTTGCTCCGGTTGTTGTTGGGATTAAATTTTGAACCCCACTTCGTGCTTTTCTCATATCTTTTGCAGAATTATCAAGAAGGTTTTGAGAATCTGTATACGAATGAATTGTGGTAAGAAGAAAGCTTTCAATTCCAATTGCATCGTTTAATGCTTTTAATGGTGCAGCGATACAGTTTGTAGTACACGATGCATTTGAAAGAATTTTCATATCTGCCGTAATTTCTTCATCATTTGCTCCAAATACATTCATTGGAGATCCGTCTTTCATGGGTGCTGAAACCAGAACTTTTTTTGCTCCCAAATCTATATGTTTTTGTGCAAATAATGAGTTTGTTGCCATTCCTGTCGCTTCAACAACAACATCAATGTTGAGTTCCGCCCATGGTAATTCATCAATATTTCCAATATTGAGTGATTTTGTTACAAAAGTTTTTCCATTTTTTTTCACAATAATATTTTCATCATCCGCAGAAATATCAAGTGGAGAGGTTCTATATATAGAGTCTCGTTTTAAAAGATGTGCTCGTTCTGCTGGAGTATTTCGTCGTGAATTTACTGCAATAATTTCAACTCCTTCAATATTATTTTCTATTAATTGTCGGTGTAGCATTCTTCCAATTCGTCCGTATCCTTGAATAGCAACTCTTAAAGGTTGTGAAGTCATATGTAATAATAAAATTAAATGTTTATATATGTTTTGTTAAAAAACAGTACATATATTATAAAATATTTATACAAAAAAAGATAGTAATTATAACTATCTTTTTTTAAATAAAATATTAAGCACTTGCTTTTGCTTGTCGTTTTTCTAGTTTTCTTCTCATTTTTTTCATTTCATGTTTCGAAGGTTCTTTGTAAAGAGTTCGAAGTGAACTCATAGCTACTCGCATTTTAATTGTTTTCACTGCAGTTTTCCCATTTCTATCAACATATTCCACTTCAACTTTTTTCACTTGAAGATTTGGAAGCCATCGTCTGATAGTTCTTCGTTTTGAATGAGAAACATTATGACCAGTTGTTGGTCGTTTCCCAGTGAGCATACATACTTTAGACATTCGTTCGTGTTTTAAATTATAAAAATCTATGGAATTATTTCAAAAAAAATAGATATTGTCAAACCAAATAGCTTGTGTAGGGTAAATTATTATAAATAAAGCTATTTTTTTTATAATAATCATGTAATACTATCATAAATAATATTTATACTTTTTTATATTTTTGTATGTCACTACTTCACTCTGGTTTATCGGCACAAGAACAAGAAGAAAAATTATTAAACATTCGTAATAATAGAGATTTATCAACTTTTGATATAGTTTCAATTGACGACCTAACGGTTGAAGATATTAATTTAATTATAGAGATTGCTGATGAAATGAAAAAATCAGGAACAAAAAAACTGGGACTGTTAAAAGGTGCAACTATTGTGAATGCATTTTATGAAAATTCAACTCGAACAAAAACAAGTTTTGAAATGGCAGGAAAGCATTTAGGTGCAGATACTATTAATATGTCAGGAAGTTCTTCGAGTGCAAAAAAAGGAGAGAGTTATCAAGATACAACAATGACGTTGGCTGCATATGGTGCACAGGTAATTGTTATGAGAAGTGAATATTCGGGGCTTCCTGCACAATTAAAAAAACATGTTCCATCTGCAATTATAAATGCTGGAGATGGTTGGCATGAGCATCCTTCACAAGCATTGTTAGATGTAAAAACAATTATTGATCATCATGGAACGGTTGAAGGGAAAATAATTACAATGGTTGGAGATATTATGCATTCTCGTGTATTTGGTTCTGTTGCACGAATTATTAAAAAATTAGGAGGAACGCTTAGGGTTGTTTGTCCTTTAACATTTGTTCCTGAAAATGTAGAAAAAGTATTTGATATTGAAATTTTTACAGATATTGAAAAAGCATTAACTGGTGCTGATGTTGTATATTCTTTACGAGTGCAAGAAGAGCGAGGAAGTGGTGGATTTATTCCATCATTACGAGAATATTCAAAAACATTTGGAATTACAAAAGAGCGACTTGCGTTTGCAAATGAAAATGCAATTTTAATGCATCCAGGACCAGTAATTAGAGATATAGATATGCACTCTGCATTGGTTACGCTTAATAATAAATCTAGAGTTTTAGATCAAGTTGAAAATGGAATGGCAATTCGTGGAACATTGCAATGGTTATTGGCTAGTAGATTTGACGGAAAAGTAAAACCATTTACTCAAATATAGTATGACAACAAGATTTTTTCAGTTGTGGCCAGCAATCGATATTATTGAAGGGAAGACAGTTCGTCTTTTAAAAGGGGATTATTCTTTAAAAACAGAGTATAATTATACATTTGAAAATCTTGCACAAATATTTTCTGAATTTGCCTTTGGGATTCATGTTATTGATTTAGATGGTGCAAAAAAAGGACATCCTGTGAATATAGAAGCGATTAAAAAAATTATCAAAAATTCAGGTAATGCTATTGTTGAAGTTGGAGGAGGAATTAGAAATATGAAAGATTTAGAAAAATTATTTACGATTGGAGTGTCTCGTTGTATTCTTGGAACTTCAGCATTGAAGGACCCAGATTTTTTAACAGAAGCAATTGCTAAATATGGAGCACAACAAATTGTAGTAGGGGTCGATTGTAAAAATAGAAAAGTTGCAACACATGGCTGGGAAACTGAATCGACAGTGACGGATATAGAATTTATTACAACTCTTGAAAAAGCTGGTATTAAAATTATAAATTATACAGATATTGCAACAGATGGAATGCTTACAGGTTCGGCAACGGAAATATTTGCAGAATTACATGAAAAATTTCCAGATATGACATTTATTGGGTCAGGTGGAATTGCTACAATAAAAGATATAGAAGAGGTAAAAAATACTGGAATTTCGGGAATTATTTTTGGAAAAGCATTTTATGAACAAAGAATAACAAGAGAAGAATTAAAAATGTTTATACCTCCGTATGAAGAAAAAACATAGTTATACCTATCGTACTACAGAATCTGTATATGCAAATATTATAGATTCTATGTCTGCATATAATCCAAATATTTTAGAAGAGCAAAAAAAATATTTAAAGAATGTATTAGAATTTTTGCATGAAAAATCGGCAGAATTATTTGAAATGCGAGCAGTTATTGTTATTGTGTTGTTAGATATAGAACCGGATATGCCAACTGTTTTGGCATGTTTGTTACATGAGTTAGAAGAAGAGATTGTAGAAGATGTAATTCTTTCTGAATTGTTGTGCGATGATGCTCTAAATTTAATGAAAGAATTAAAAAAAATATCTACTATTCATTATCAGTCTCCAGAAAATTCAGCAATTATTAAACGATATTTGCTTTCAAAAATAGAAGATATTCGAGTCTTATATATTCGTGTAGCAAAGCGGATAGGAATGTTGAAATTAATGAGAGATGATGAAAATTTATATACAGAAAAAAAAAGACAACGAGCCCTTTCGTCGGTTTGGTTTATAATTATTCCTCTTTTATCTCATTTAGGGTTATATAAGCTAAAAACTATCGCAGAAGATTTATATTTTGAACTTACGAATAAAAAAGAATATGATTTTATAAAAAATAGCACACGAGAAAATAATAAAAAAACTGATTTAAATAGCCAGTTTAACGAAAAAATACAACATATTAAGCATGATATTTCTAATATTTTAAAAAAAGAAAATATTATTGATATAGAGATTTTTGCACGAAAAAAAGGAATATATTCTATTTATAAAAAAATTAAAGAAAAAGATTATCATTCGGTTACAGATGTTCATGATATTTTTGCATTACGAATTATTACGTATTCTGTGGAAGAATGTTACAAAGTGTTAAGCGTTCTTCATACAGAATATGACCATGAAGAAGAACATTTCTCAGATTATATTGCGACTCCAAAATTAAATGGATATGAAAGTATTCATACTATAGTCTCGCATGAAAATAATTTTGTAGAAGTACAAATCCGAACTCAAGAAATGGATTATAATGCAGAAGTTGGAAGCGCTTCACATTGGGCATATAAAGGAATTCAAAATATTTCTACAAATAAAAAGAATTCAAAACTTGAAAATACAGAAAATATAGAAAATACAGAAAAAACTAAACAGAGTGATATATATGAAAATAAGCAATTCAATGCACTAAAAAATTCTTTACCACAAAAAATATATGCATTAACTCCTACAGGAGAAATTAAAGAATTATCTATTGGTGCCACACCTATAGATTTTGCATATTCAATTCATTCGGATATTGGGGACCATTGTAGTGGTGCAATTGTAAATGGGAAAATTGTTTCGCTTACATATAAAATTCAAGAAGGGGATATGATAGGCATTTTAACGGATAAAAATAAATTTCCCAAAAAAGAATGGTTAGACTTTGTAGCATCTGAAAGTGCACGACAAAAAATTAAGTCATATTTATTTTCTATTGGAGAAAATGTTCTTGCACGAATCGATAAAACACAAAATAAAAAACAAGATACTAATGTAGAAAAAGCTTTAAATAAAGACCTTAAAAATAATATTAAAAATGTTGTAACAAAAAAAACAAAAGCATATTCTGGTTTAATTATAGGAGGACAAAAAAATATGATTCATCATTTTGCAAAATGTTGTAATTCTGAAAAAAAAAGAAATATTGTTGCATATGCTTCAAATACAAGAGATTTTGTAATTCATCATAAAAATTGTGGAAACCTTAAAAAACTAGATGATGAACGAATTTTAAGAGTTGAAGAAAGTAAAGAAAGTATAAAGTTAAAAGAATTATAGAGTTAAAAATAAAAAAGAGTATATATATTATATACTCTTTTTTTGTTTAATATTTTTTTTACAAAATTCTGGGTCTGTTCCAACTCGAGATTCTTCTGGTAAAATTTGATTTTGATATTTTGAAGATGTTTTTGTTCCATACGGAACAAGTGCTTCCGAACTCATGTGCTCAAATGCAAGTTGGCACACTCTCATTCCAGGATAGAGTGCAACTGGAACATTGTTTAAATTTGAAATTTCCAGTGTTATAGTTCCTTTAAATCCCGCATCGACAAATCCCGCAGTAGAATGAATTACTATTCCTAATCTTCCGAGTGAAGATCGTCCTTCTACTCGTGCAACAATATCATTTGGAAGTGTTATTACTTCAGATGTTACTCCTAGAATAAAGTCTCCAGGATGAACAATAAAAGGAGTATTTTCGTCTCGTTCGTATAAATTTGTAAGAGGCTCACCTTCCATTTTTTTTGGATCAAGCAAGGCAATTTCTTGATGTTTATAGACCTTGAAAAATTTCCCCAATCGTAAGTCCATAGATGATGCATGTATTTGTTCTCGCCAGTTACTATCCGGAGAATCTATTATAATTTCTCCTGCATCTATTTTTTGGAAAATATGTTTGTCAGATAAAATCATGAGTGTAGTTTAAATTAAATTTTTTCTTTAATCTCTTTCAATTACTGCAACTACTTCCATATGTGGAGTGTGCGGAAACATATCAACTCCTTGTGCTTCTGTTAATTTCCATCCATGTTGTTCTAATTCTTGAACATCTCTTTCAAGCGTTGAAGGATTACATGAAATATATACCAGTTTTTTTATTGGCAAATCTATTACATACTGCAATGCTTTTGGGTGTAGTCCAACTCGCGGTGGGTCAATAATTACTATATCAAAATCATCTTGATGTAATACTTCAGGTAAGACATCTTCAACTTTTGCTGCGATAAATTCCGTATTATCAATATCGTTTATTTTAGCATTATGTTTTGCTTGTTTTACGGCTTCTTTTACCATTTCAATTCCAACAATTTTGTTGGCATCAGTTGCGCAATAAATACCAATTGTTCCTGCTCCACAAAATAAATCTAATACATTTTTATCGTTTGTATCTTCAATTTTTTCTTTTACTATATTATATAAAACTTCTGCACCTTTTGAGTTTGTTTGAAAAAATGCGAAAGGAGAAATTTCAAAATCTATTTTTCCAAGTGTTTCTAAAATTCTAGAATCTCCATATAAAACAGAAATTTCAGGATTATTAATTGCATCACTTCGTCCAGAATTTACCGTTTCAATAATTCCAGCAATTTGAGATCCTTCTGGAAGTGTAAAATCAAGAATACTTGCAACAAGTCGTTCCCAAAATTTTTCTTCTTGATGTGAATGCACTACAAAATTTACAAGAATATCTCCTGTTTCTTTTGATTCTCGCAAAATTAATGCTCTCCAAAATCCTTTAGAAATTAATGGATTCCACGGTGCTTTTTTTAAACAATTTGTTTTCTTTAAAATATTTTCTATTTCTCTTCGAATAATATTAAGAGCTTCACTTGCTAAAAATACATCATCTATAGAAACAACTTCAGACCATGACCCTGCTGGATGAAAACCAATAGCAACTCCTTCATCTTTCCATATTTTTTTCCCATCAACAATCTCTCGAGTCATTGTTTCGTATCCAATCGAAAATTCCATTTTGTTTCGGTATCCAAATACTTCTGGAGATGCTTTGAACTCTGGAAGTGAAACATTTTTATAATTTCTAAAAATTTCAGAAAGTTGTCCGTGTTTAATTTTTAATTGATTTTCATACGAAATATTTTGATATGGGCACCCTCGTAATGCATTTCGTTGTTCCGATGCATCTATTTCAAGAGGAGACCGAATTAAAACTTCTTCAATTCTTCCTTCTGCATAGCTTTTTTTCTTTTTTGTTACTAAATAGATGATTTTTTGTCCTTCAATTCCATTTTTAATTAAAATTTTAAATCCTTCTATTGTAATAATTCCTTTTCCTCCAAAAACTGTTTTTTCAACAGTTCCAATATATTTTTTATTTTTAGCAAATTCCTCAAGGGTTGGATTCTCAATGATATTTTCTGTTGTTTCTATTATTTCTGACATGATTGTTATGGTGTAATGAAGATAAATTTTTTACAAATATACTATCATGCTTGTATGGAGTATTAAAAATATAATTAGAATGTATGAAAAAATTAACCTACTTCTTTTTGATTTGTAACGGCTGTTACTTGTTTTCGTATATTTCTAGCATATGGAGATTCGGTAGTACGTTGTTTAGATCCGCAATGTTCTAGTTGAGTATTGCTTTCATCTGCAGTAATTGAAAAATGATCATCAAATCTTTTTGGGACGGTTACCGTTAATGGGGAGATATAGATTGTATAGGTCTCTTCTAAATTATCTTTTGCATCTTGTTGTTTGGAATGTTTCTGTATTCTTATTCCACCTTTGATATGTCTTATATTGTTCGGATTTTTCATAAACGTGCTCCGTTTCATTTTTTGATTTGAAGTGTCTGGGGATGCATTTTCCTTTTCAATTTTTAGTTGTTTGGTAAATTTATCTAAATATCTTTTTGTTTTTTTGGTAATATTAAGATGATCTACAGGAATATTCTCATTTAAATGCAAGTGAATATTGTTAATGAATTCCTCATATTGAAACTTCAGCATTGCGATTGTTGTATGTATATCTTTAGCCTTTACTTGAGATACAGATACTGCAGACTTGCTTACATTTAGGTTGGGAATATTCTCATTATTTTCTAATAAATAATCATAATAAAGTCTTGGAGTGACATCAAACAATTTTTTTTGTGTGGGCGCGACCTCTTGGTACTCTTTCGTAGTATCTACATCTTTTACACTGGCTCCAAAATGAGTATGATATGCGACTAAAGAAGTTGTGGGTATATTGTGTTTTATAAAAAAATCAAAAATTTTTTTAGATGTAAAATGTTGAACACAATCGATAGAAATATTTCTATCAGAGTTATTTTGCATGTTTTTCATAATCCATAATTGTAGTCTTATTATTTTTTTTGCTTCTTCTTCTGGTAAATCTCGTAAGTCTGTAACAAAGTGTTCGGTATTAGTTGTTTCTTTAGAAGGTAGTAAAATCATAAGAGAATCTTCTGAAGATCTCGGTCTTGGTTTTCCTGTGAATATAACGCTATGTTGTCGCCCATTTCGGTCAGTTACAATATTTTCAAATACAGTAGCAAGCTTCATTTCTTCAAAATGATTCAAAGAATGCTCTCCTTTTTGCTCTCTTAATAGCTGTAAAGTCATAGTTACAGCCCTCCCCTTCGGTAGCTTAAAGTGAGGAATTCCATCGGCTGTATAATGCAGAATAGTAGGAATCTTTTGGTCTAAATTGTTCTGTTGGTCGAGATTGTTCATTTTATTATGTTTATGTGAAAATATCTAAAAATAATAATATCTATAGGTATTTATTGTCAATATAAATTATATTGACATGTCGATATAATTATAGTAATATTTCTGGAATTCTCCAAAATGGAGAATACTTAACTTAATGTATATGAAAGATAATTTAGAGCAAATACCGGAGGATACCTTAACTGATATTGAAAAAGCAGATTTTGAGAATTTCAAAAGAAGCGAATTATTAAAAATTGTACAGAGCATAAGAGCTACAAACAATAGAGGAGAGGCAGATTCTAATCTGTTAATAAGTTTATATAAATTTTATTGTAATGCATCAATAAAAACATTAGAAAACAAGCCTTCTTCTCCTTTAATTAAAGCAGAAATTGCTTTTTTAGAAAATCACATAAATACTGCGAATATTCAGCAAATATTATCATTTAATGAAGAGAGCTTAGCTCTTGAAAAAAAGAATATACAGGATATTCCTTCTTATTTATCAGAAATGGAAAGTGCCACAAAAGAAGTCATTGCAAATAATATAAAATATGCAAAAGAAAATAATCCTTTTTCAAATCAGGGAATATTTAAAATTTCTGATTATGAAAAAAAATTTAATTTAACAGGGGCTGTAAATGTTCCACAGCAAGATTTTGTAGATAGATTGAAGACAGATTCCGATTTGAAGGGTTTTTTCTTAGAAGAAGGAAGAACGGATATTAAGGGGAATAAAGCAGAAAGTCCTATTACATTGTCTGGGTATAATAGATTTATAGCATTAGATGCGAATCTAGAAGTTCCAGAGCTTTTAAAAATATTAAAAAAAGAAATATTTGACTCATTTGCTTTATTAAAAAAATTGGAAAAAAATAACATTGAGTTAACTGATGACAACCGACTATTCTACCTTGAAGTTATTGGAAGTCTTAAAACTGCATCATTAGCATTGTTTAATGCGCTAATTATAAAAGAAAAACAAGGTGATTTTAAAAATTTTGATCAGTCGTATCAAAGGCATCGGCTATGGCTTGAGGAATTTACTGAACATGCTGTAAAACAATACTATAGAATTTTGACAGGATCTAAATTAAAAGTATTAGACGATGATTCTATGCTTAATGAGCTATCTCTTGTTGATGAAATTATGACCTATTTAAATATAAATTCAAAAAAAGGTGATTTTTCGAGCCCAGAGCTTACAAATCCATTGTCAATAGTTGGAAGTGTTGCAAATATTATAAAAGATAATTCAGATATTGACACTGTTGTATCTGTTCCTTCTGGAGGAACTGAAGTTGCAATAGCACTGTCATTAGGGTATGAATTATTAGAGGAAAAAGATGTGGATATTTTAATATTACCTGTGTCTCTTCATTCTAGTAAAAAAAATGGAAATGGTGAAAGGGCTAATATAAGAGGGGAAAGTTTAAAGGAATACCTAAAGAATCGGAAGAAACGCTTAGGTGGTAAAAAAATAAAAGTTGTTGATGATAATTCGTCTACAGGTAGTACTATGGAAGAGGTAAGACAAATACTACTTGAGTCTGGAGTTGAATCGGTTTCTTCTTCAGTTGTTATGGCAGATTTACGCAGAACTTTGCTTAATGCGAATAGAGAAGATAAGCCATATATTGCAAGTCCGGATTTATATACCAACTCTGTTGCCCCCCTGTCTGTATCAAACCATTTACGACCAAGAGGAGACCTTAAGGAAATTCAAGAAAAATTAGTATTGGTACGTCATTATCAAAAATTAAAGACATCTACTGAAGTAGATGCTATTGTAAAGAAACTTAAAGTGGAAAATTTAGTTACAAATTTTACAGAAGAATTTACAAATTCTGAGAATATCTTAAAATTTCAAAAAACACCTTTTTCTAACTTTGCTTTAGTGCCTATTGATTATGAAGGTTCTACTTACCCATCTGTTGAGCACGCATATATGGCAGCAAAATTTAAGACAATGGAGCCTATCTCAAAAGAGATTGCTAAATTAAAAATACCAGAAATTATATATAAATTTATTAATCATAAGTTAGAAATGCGAGATAATGAAGAAAGAGTCTCAAGTGAAAATATAGACTCTGTATTTGAAAACTCAAAATTTTCTGCAGGGGATATTAAGGAGATTGTTAAAATTCTACATGACTATATTGGTATTAGAGATGATTTTAATACTGTAAAGCTGCCATTGATGATAAAATTTTTAATACAAAAATTTAATCAACAACCTTATCAGAAATTATTAGAAGAGACTAATAATAAAATGCTTGTAGAGGGAAATTCTTGGGGTGATACATATTGGGGAGTGGATAATAAGACTGGAAAGGGTAATAATTTCTTAGGGAGAGCTCTTATGGCAATAAGAGACTCTAAGAAATAGATTAAATAGGGTGTCTGTTATAATGAATAGATATCCTTTTTATTTTATTCTGCTGTAAATTCTAATATTTCTGTGTCTTCTGTTGCAAATGCACCACAGTTTTTATGTGTAATAATTGGTGTATCTGTAATTTCTCCTGCAATTTGGGCCATAATATTTTGCTCTTTTAGTAGTCGTATTAATTTTTCTGCATCGGCTTTTTCACAAATCATCAGCATTCCATTTCCACAGTTCCATGTTTTATATGCTTCTCTATCTGCAACATTTCCTAACTTTTGCAATATATTCATGGCTGGTGTCATTGGGCAAATATTTGGAAGATGAGCACCTAAGTTTTTATTTTTTAAAATTCTGAAAAAATTTCCTGCAAGTCCTCCTCCTGTTACATGCACAATTCCAGTTACATTAATTTTTCTTTCTTGACCAAATCGACCTAAAATTTCTAGTAAGGCTCCGTGATACAAAATACATGGTTTTAATAAAACATCCCCCCATGTCTTCCCAGCATCTTCACCTGTAAAGTCTGTACATGTGTCTGAAAATTTTATATTATTTTCTTTTAATATATGTCGTACCAGTGAAAATCCGTTTGAACGAAATCCAAATTCTTGAAGAGAAATAACCGCTTGTCCTGCTGTAATATTTTCTCCAGTAATAAATTTTTCTTTTTCTACAATTCCTGTTGCACTACTATTCCAAATAGATTTTGTAAGTGTATTTCCAAGTTCAGCAATTTCTCCTCCAGGAATTAATACTTTTTCTGTAATACATACTTCTGCTAAACTTTTCATCATTGGTTCAATTTCGCTTGGGTCTACTTTATTTGTATCAATTGTATTGGTAATAGATACAACCTCAGCACCCACACAAATTGCATCGTCTGCTGTCATTGCAAGTAAATCGTTACCGAGTCCTGTAAAATTTTGCATTTCCAGAGCAATATCAATTTTTGTTCCAACTCCATCACAGTTTGTAATCATTAAGTAATCACCCATATCAATAGCTCCAGCAAATCCACCATCTTGAATTAATGGTGTTCCTTTCAATCCATTTCGCGAAGAAAATGTACTTTTCGCATAATTATAAGCGATTCGAGATGCTTTGTCTCCAGCTGAAATATCTACTCCAGAATCTGCGTATGTTGCCATAATTTCAAATATAAAAATATAGTATAATATAAAGATATTATCATGTTTTTTTATTATATTGATATAGTTATTTTATATTTTATTTGTTATAATTATATGAAGTTTATATATTCTTATATTTTTATACATTATTTATGACAAAAATTATTGCAACACTTGGCCTTGTTTCAGATTCAAAAGAGAAAATTTTAGAACTTGCAAATGCTGGTGTTGAAATTTTTAGGCTTAATTTTTCTCATGGATCACATGAATGGCATAAAAAATGTATAGAAACAATTCGTTCTGTTAAGCCGAATTCTATAATAATGTTAGATACAAAAGGACCTGAAATTCGAACTGGTGATATTCAAGACATAAACGGAAAATCAAGTTTTTTTACTATTACAAAAGGAGAAATTTTAAAATTAGTGAGTACAATTGAAGAACAAGATGTGTTTTTTGAAAAAAGTGATACAAAGAATACAAAGAATACAACGAATACAAAGAATAAAAAATTATTTATAAATCATAAAAATTTTGCAAATGATGTAGTAGTTGGAGATATTATTGCATTAAATTCTGGATTACAAAATTTGAAAGTGATAAACGTAAATACAGATAAAAAAATTATTACAACACAAGTTTTACAATCGGGAAAAATAAAATCTCGAAGACACGTAAATTTAGTAGGAAAAGATGTGTCTCTTTTAACAACAACAGAAATAGATAAGTCTGATATTATTTTTGGTTTAGAGCAGGGGATTAATTGCATTGCTATGTCATTTGTTCGACATGCATCAGATATTGAATATGTAAAAAATATTTGTAAACAGTATAAAAATAAAAAAAATAATGATAAAACAATAAAAATTTATGCAAAAATAGAGACTCAGGAAGCAATGAATAATTTAGAAGAAATTGCCAAGATTTCAGATGGATTAATGGTAGCAAGAGGAGATTTAGGGGTAGAAACTCCATTCGAATTTGTTCCAGCAAAACGAAAAAAAATTTTAAAAATTGGGAAAAAATATAATTGTGAAGTTATTGTCGCAACTGAAATGCTAGAATCTATGATTACAAAACCTCGCCCAACTCGTGCAGAAGTTTCAGATATTACTTTTGCGGTTTGGCAAGAAGCCGATTATACAATGTTATCGGGAGAAACTGCCGCGGGGGATTTTCCTGTTGAATCGGTTCGTGTGATGAAAAAAGTAATTGATGCAGCAATACAAACTCAATAAATAAAAATTTAAAGATAAATTAAAATAAATAATATGTCAGAACAACTCTTACATGAAAATACACTGGAAAGCACTTCAGATAACCTTCTTTCTATAACTGACTTTGAAAAAGAGTCGCAAATCTTAGATGAAAACTTTAAAATGGCTATAGATACTACAAATTTAAAACTACAATTTTTAAAAGAAAGTTTTACTGCAATTACCCAAACAGATATTGATACTGTAAAAAATGGAAGTGAAATGTGGGGACTTTTAGAGCAAAAAGTTTTTCATCAGAAAGACACATTACCAGAACGAAAAAAATATTTTGAAAATCATAAAGCTGAAATTACTGAATATGCACATACTTATAATATTCCGATTCCAGACCTTACACAGCCCTATACAGGAACTCTTGGTCAAAATATTATTTATAAATCATATTTACAGCATGTTTTATTTGATGATGAAGAAAAAATGAAATCTGTAAATAATGCAATTATTTTTGAAGATACTCAATCTCCGAAAAATAAATTTGATAAAGCTGTAAATGAAAAGTATAACTTTGATTATACTAATACTACTAATTTTATTCAAAATACTGCTGAATCTGTTGAATATTCTGAATCTAATATAGAGATTCGAACACAAGAAGCATTAAGGAGATTATCTGAAAATATTACAAAAAAAGGTATTCGTGTAAAAAAAAATGCTATTATGATTATTTCAGATATCAGTAATAATAAAATGATTATTACTCAAAATGGGAAAATTATAGATGAAATACATCCGATTGTTTTTTCAAAGAAAGGAATTGGAAATAAAGCTGGTTCACAAAAAACGCCAACTGGAAGTTTTATAATAAAAGGACGAGGAAAAAGAGCCTTACAGCGTAAAAATAATGTAACTGGATATTTTTTACACATGGCAGGGCTTGAAAATTCAAATGCAAATTCATATGCTAGAGCAATTGGAATTCATGGAATGCCTACAGATGATTATACAATGGAACATGGCGGAGCAAGCACATATGGGTGTACGGGAATGACGAATGAAAATATTCAAAAATTATATAATATCATTCGAGGAAAACAAACATTTGTAGAAACTATTGAATAAACTATTCAATAATTATAAATAATTTATACTATTTATATTCGCCATTTTTCTAAATCTTCCCAAAAAGTTGGGAAGGTTTTTTTTGTGCATTCTGGGTCTAGTATTTGTACATTTGCAACAACTGTTCCCAAAACTGCAAAACTCATAGCAATTCTATGGTCGTCGAAACATTCAATTTCTGCTCCATGAATTTTTTTCGAATCTCCCCAAATTTCAATATAATCAGTTCCTGTTTTTACCTCAATTCCCATTTTCTGTAAATTTGTTTCCATTGCAAATAATCTATCGCATTCTTTGTGTCGTAATGTCGACAGCCCTGTGATTTTTGAATATCCATCAGCATATGCACATAGCGCAATAGCGGTTAGTGCTGCATCGGGAATATCTTCTAAATCGATATTTCCTAAAGGAATTATGCTATTGTTTTTAGGATCTCGCATTTTGTCTATTACAAGTTCTTTAAATTTCGCATCTCCTTGTAGCGATTTTTTTGGTAAATTTGTAATTTCAACATTTCCGCCTGTAATTAATCCAATTGCAAGTGGATATGTCGCACTCGATGCATCTCCTTCAATTTCAAATGTTCCAGTTGTTGGTACAGTAAAATTTTGTTGAGGAATTTTAAAAATAGCATATTCATTTTGAACATTTTCTATTTGTATTCCAAAATCTTTCATGACTTCAATAGTCATATCAATATATGGTTTTGAAACAAGTTCATTATCTACAATAATTTCTAATCCAATTTTTGGTGCAATATGAAATAATGCTGTAAAAAATTGAGAAGATAATTCTCCAGATAGATGAACAGATTTTAATTCTTTTCTCATTCCTGTAAATCTATCACAGCTTTGTGTAAAAATGCTCGATGGAAAAATAGTATGTGGTGGGAAATTTGTATTTTTATTATATTCAATATTTACACCTAAATTTTTTAACGCATCACATAAATCCCCGATAGGACGAACCAGCATTCTATGTGTTCCTGTAAGAGTTGTGCTTCCTTTTCGTAATGCACATAGTGCTGTTAAAAAGCGAACACTTGTTCCAGAATTTCCACAAAATAATTCTATATTATCTGTATTGGTAAAAAAATTAGCAGTTTCCACTTTCCAATCTGAAATACCAGATTCTGTTTTTATTTCTGTTATTTTTGCACCCATTTTCACTAAAGCATTACGCATTATTTCTGCATCTTCACTCTCTAAAGAACCAGTAATTACTACAGGTTCTTCACTTAAAACAGCAAGTGGAAATAATCTATTTGTTAAAGATTTTGATCCAGGAACTGATATTTTTTTACACACTGGTTTAGTGAATGGTTGAATAGTAAGTGTCATATATATGGTAAAGAGTGTTGCATTAAATTTTATATATTCCTTCTGGGATATACAAACTTTCAATATCTATATTTCCCAGTGCGTTTCTCATAGAATTAAAGATATTAGGATTTTTTTCTTCTAATCGAAGAAGTAATTCTTTTGTTTCGTATCGTACATGTGGCATTTTTGCTCCTGGCATAATCATTCCAGGGCACATTTCGTCTCCAGCTGCAGGAATATTATTATTTTTCGCAACTTCAGCAATTAATGTTTCTCGTACATATGCAAGAGGACGAATCATAATATCTCCGCTTTCTGTTGTATATTTCGGTGGCATAGACCGCATTATTCCATTATACATCATGCTCATAAATAAACTTTCAACTGCGTCGTCTAAATGGTGCCCGAGTGCAATTTTGTTACATTTATATTGTTTTGCTGCTCCTGATAAATGTCCTCGACGAAGGCGAGAAAAGAAACTACAAAAAGAAGAATCTTTATTCATTTTTATTTTTGCTAATTCAAAAACTTCGGTTTGCATGAACTCATGCGGAATGTCATATGCATCGAAATGTGCTTTTTGTTCAGTGAAATCTTCTCCCATTCCATATAAAACCGTTACAGCTTGAAATGTAAATTTTACAGGTGAGTGTTTTTGTAAGTGTTTAAATATATGAGCTAAAAGAGTTGAATCTTTTCCACCACTTAATCCTAAAAGAATATGATCTCCTTCTTGAATCATTTCAAATTTTTCTATAGCTTTTCCCACTTGTTTTAAAATTTTTTGTGGAATTTTTATTTTTTCTAATTTTTCAGGCATTCTGTGTAATATAATTTTTTTATTGTACGAAAAAATTCTCTCATAAATATAGCTGTTTTTACAGTTTATTTTGTCTGATTATATAAATGTATATCTTGTTGAGGATATGGAAATGATATATTGTTTTTATCAAATTCTTTTTTAATAGTTTCGGTAAAATCAAATTTGATATCCCAGTAATCACTCCCTTTTACCCATACTCGAAAGACTATATCAACAGAACTTGCACCTAATTCGCTTACAGCAATCAGTGTTTCATTCTTATTGATAACTCGTGAATCGGCATTTGCAATGTTTTGTAAAACTGTTTTGGCGTTATCAATACTATCATTGTATCCAATTCCAATTGTAAAATCGACTCGTCGTTTTGAAAGAGTAGAAAAATTTATCATTGAAGAAGAAGAGCATTCAGAATTTGGAATAATAATTGTTTTATTATCTGGTGTAACTAAAATAGTATTAAAAATTTGAATTTCTGACACTGTTCCTGAGTATCCAGCAAGTTCTATATAATCTCCTACTTTAAAAGGACGAAAAGCAAGTAACATTGCTCCACCTGCAAAATTTTGAAGTGTTCCAGAAAATGCCATACCAATCGCTAAACCAGCGGCTCCTAAAATAGCAACAAATGATGTCGTTGGAATCCCGATATATGTAACAAGCGATAAAACAAGTAATATTTTTAATATATTTGCAATAATACTTGTTAAAAATCCTGTTAATGTTTTATCGAATCTTTTTTTATTGAGGAGTGTTTTTAAGATATTTGTTGTTTTTGTAATTGCTTTAAATCCAAAATATAGTGCGAATATAAAAACAAGTAATTTTGTAAATCCTGCAATTATGATTGGTACATATTCTGTAAAATCAATTGATGATAAAAAACTTGTATCAATGGGTAAATCTTGAGTGATTGAGTCTAAAATTTTTTCTTGCATGTGTGAGTGTTTAATTATATATAGTGTAGAAGTAATATATATAATTAAGAGTATAATGTGAAGGTATTCTGATTGTAGTATTACAGTAGTTTGTCTCCTAATAACTCATATAAAATATTTCTTGCATCTTGATACCGATCTTTTGAACCTAAAATAACCAAGAAATAAAATTTTCCATTTTTCTCAATTGCTAATAATAAACACTGTCCAGCATTTTCCGTTGTTCCAGTTTTCATTCCATGAACTCTAAAAATTGTTCCGAGTAATTTATTCGTATTTTTTAATTGATGTTCTGTTTGAATATTTTTTTCTTCATTATCCACAGAAACGGTGAAAAATTCAGATAAAACGGTATCAAATTGTGTATCTACAATTTCTTTTATTTCATCATATTGCCATACTTTTTTTGCTAATAAAATTAAATCTTTGCTCGATGAATAATGAATAGAGCTATCTAAACCATGAGGGTTTACAAAATGAGTTTGTGTCATAAATAATTCTTTAGCTCGCTTATTCATTTCATTTACAAATTCATATACTGTTCCAGAATGATATTGTGCTAATGCAATTGCAGCATCATTTCCAGAATTCATTAATAATCCTTTTAATAATTTTTTTACTGTAAGTTTTTCTCCATATCGCAAGTGCATTGTTGAACCTTTCGTGCGGCTTGAAACTTTTGAAATAGTTACAATGTCATCTAAATTATGATTTTCTATAATGATTAATGCTGTCATTAATTTTGTTAAACTTGCCATTGGTAAACGCAAATCTGTGTTATATCCATATAAATCTATCATTGAATCTGCATCAACTAATAGTACAGAACGTGCAGTGTAATATGGATTTTTTTTTTGAACTTCCCATGATTTTTCAATAGGAGAAATTTCATATTTTGGAAAGACATCAATATTTATAGCCTCCATTCCTGGAGCCCACATTCCTGTTCCAAACAATAATAATAAGGTTGATACCATCATAATATTAGAATTTTATTCATCAAATTTGTAAATTACTTTTCCATTGATTCGTAAATCAATATAATCTAATCTCCATTTTAAGATATATTTTTCTTGTAACATATATCTTAATTTTTCTATTTGTAATAATAAATCTTCTTCTAAATAGAGCCAATATTCGACACCTTTGTCATCAATAAAATATACCTCTTGTGCATCTCTATAATAATCTATTCTAACAATTTTTCGAGAAATAACATCTTCTAATTTCTTTTTTCCAAATCCAATTTCTGAAATATAATGTGCATCTGGAATTATTTCATAAAACAAAATTTCTGTCTGTCGTGGTTGCTTGTCGAAAATTTTTAATAAATTTTTGTTTTTTTCTTCTGAAGTAGTATTATGCTCTAATAATATATTATTTTTGTTTACATACCCTGATTTTTTTACCAAAATATTTTTTATCTCTTCGGTTCCATTTACCACTACTTTTTCAGAAGTTTCATAGATATATTCCCATTGTGCAACAATTTCCAAAGGCACAACCGTTATATGCAATTTATCTGGATATATTTTTTCTATAGAAACCGATTTCAATTCTTTAAATGTTTTAACAAAATGATTTTCAAGTGAATCTGTTTTTAAGAAAAAAATATTTGTTGTTTTTACATATTCCATAATTTGAAGCAAGGATCCAGATCGTACATTTACAGTCTTCTCGTTTCTCTCTATTGAAACTTCATTTACTTGAAAAGTAAAATATGCCCAACCAAAAGAGATACCAAAAATAAGGGCTAAGAATAACCCTATTTTTAACATATTCTGTCTTATGAAGTCTGGAAGCATATATTTTAAAAAATAAGCATCAATTATATTTATAGCATTTTTTGCAATTCTTCTCTCACAACATTTCTATCGTCCCATGGAAATGAAACTCCTCCAATCACAATGGATTGCTCTGAACCTTTTCCTGTTATAAAAACAATATTATTAGGATTTTCCATACCCAATTCTAATGCTTTTTTAATTCCTAAACGACGGTCTTCAATTACAAATAAATTTTCATTTCGAATTTTTCCTTCTGCTTCGGCAAAAATTGCAATGCCTTCTGCAATCTCAGTTGGATCATCTTCATATGGGTCTACATTTGAAACAATAACGAAATCTGCACCATTTTCTATTGGGTTTTTCCCAACTTGCCTTCCCATAATTTCTCGTTTTTCAGTATCACGACCGCCTCCTTCTGCACCCAAAAGCACAATCACTTTTCCATTATTTTCTTTTACACAGGCTCTAGCTGTTTGTAGAATAAAATTCATGCTTAGTTTTTCATGTGCATAATCAATAAACACTGAAAATTTTTGACCTTCATTTATTCTTTCCATTCGCCCTGGAATAACTAATAAACTATCAAATCCTAATTGAATTTGTTCTGGCGAAAGATTGAAATGTTTCCCAATTCCAACAGCCAATACAGCATTTTCTACATTTTTATCTCCACCAATTTTTACTGCATATTTTTCAGTTTTATTCACAGAAAAAAAAGTTTTATCTGGTGTTATATTCGTTATTTCAGCAAAAATATGTTCATTGATATTGTCTGTTTTTTCTTGAGTTTTCATACTTACTGTAACTTTTTTTTGAATATCTTCTTCTAAAAATTCATGTGAAAATTCATTGTCATTATTTACAATAATAAGCTCTGCATTTTGATTTTTTAACTGTGTAAAAAATTTTTTCTTTGTGTTTTTATACTCTTCAAAACTATTATTATGAGATTGTAAGTGCTCTGGAGAAAGATTTGTAAACATTCCAATAGAATAATGAATATTTTCATTTCTATGCTGTTTTATTCCTTCGCTTGTTACTTCCATAACGACTACCTCACAATTTTCTTTTGCCATTTTAGCAAGCAAGCGTTGCATTTCTATACTTCCCGGCATTGTCATGTGTGACACATTTGGAAATTCATTATTTCCTATTCTTATATTTGCAGTTCCAATAAGCCCTGTTTTAATTCCATTTTTTTGCAAGACGGCCCATACAAAATTTGCTGTGGTGCTTTTCCCTTTTGTTCCGGTAATTCCAATTATTTTCATTTTTTGTGATGGATTTCCATAGTAGAGCGATGCATAATTACTTTTGATTTCATGATATTTCAAAAGCATATTTTCTGAAATAATATTTTTAATAAGTGATTTTATTTTTTTTAACATAGATTATAATAAATAAATTTGTATAGATTATATGCCAATCGTTACTCTATAATATTTTCTAAAATAGTATTTTTCATTTGTTTGGTAATTATCCAGTGCAAAATAAAAAAGAGAATAATAGCTAAAACAAAAAATACAATTAAGCACACTATTATATTAAAATTAAATATTTCGGGAGGAAATAAAAATAAATTTACATGTGTTTCCCAAAATATTTTTAATGCATATAGCCCAATGGTTCCACCCAATACTCCTGAAAAAATACCAAAAACAGCAACTCCTCCAGATTGTAATCCAAAAATTAACGATACATCTTTTTTTGACATTCCCATCGCTTGTAAAATACCAATGGTCTGTTTTTGCTCTATTAATACGACTTGTAAAACTGAAAATAAAAAGAGAAAAGAGAGCAGTAATGTTACAGATGATGAAAAAATTAAGACAGCCTGTAAAATATTTGTTACTTCTGTAATTTTATTTGCAATAACATTATGTGGTTTAATTTTTAACCCCATATTTTCTAACACTTTTATTAATGCTTCTTGCGTAACTCCATTGTTTGCAAGAACATGAAATTTGGAATATTGAGTTGCATCATTACCAAAATATTTTTGTAACTCTCTTGCCTTTGAAAGGGGAATTGCTACTCCTACCATTGGGGCAAATGGTGAAAAACCAGACACAAATAATTCTTGAGTATTGCGTTTTGTACGGCTCATTGACGGTAAAAATGTAGATTTTCCAAATTCAGCTGAAATATATTTTTGTGTAAAAAAATCATTTGAAATAGTTACCCCGTTCATTATGCTTTGTACAAATGAATTTATAATATCTACAGATAACGGATTTATTAACACAGGAACACTTCCTTGTTTTATATTTTTATATTCTTGAGTTTCTGAAAATAATTCATCTTCAATTCCATATAAAAAATATAAATCTAAAGAAAATGTTTTTGAAAATGGTAAAGATATATCAAAAGAAAAAGGGAGAATAAGTGCTGTTTCTCTATATACTTTTTTTACTTCTGGAAGCAGTTCCAACTTTTCTTTTAATTTTTCATCTATAGCAATAGAGTTTTGTGGATTTTTTTCAACAGAAACAATGTTATTATTTGTTAAAAAAGTTTTTTCTAAAGACTTTTCTAATCCAAATTGAACCGATAGAAACATATAAAACAGAGCAGTACTAATACACACTCCAAAAAATACTAAAAAATATTGCCACTTTCGCGACAATAAAAATTTTGTAGCCAACGATAAAATATTTCTTATTGAGATTTTACAATATATAAAAATTAATTTTTTGAACTGTTCCTGTTTTTTATATCTTTTATATCACATACTGTTTCTGTATCATCTGAATGTTCCAGTGTTACGGCGGAACGAACAAGATCAAAAATTTGACGAGAAGATTTTTGAGGTTCTTTTACTAAAGTAATGGAAAAATCTGCCAAGTGATTCGATGTTTGAATTTTAAGTGTTCCAATAGAAAATAGTGTATTAAATACTCCATTAATATCTCCTGTTACATCTTGAATATTTGAGAGTCGAGTTTCAACAATATTTTTATGAAAAAAATCAATTTGTGAAATATCTATAACTCTGTCGTTTGTTACAAAAACTACATCAAATGCATGATTTAACCATGTAATTACAGAGGAAAAAGTAATAATTGAAATATAGATTGATGAAAAAAAACACAATAATATAAAATTTGGACTCATATATTTCCCGCCGAAATAATCAAATGCAAGAAATGCAAGAAGAACAACTCCAAAACTTGCAATAATCCATCGTATAAAAACTAATAAGTCTATAATCCAATGACGCCGTATAACGAAATGAAGTTTTTCATTTTTTGAATATTTAAATTCGTCTGTTGCATATTGTAAAAATCTATTCATTTAAATATAAGGTTTTAATAATAATCTCCAACCATTGACGCTGCACTATTTGGACCATTAAAAATTCTATTAAAAACGAGTGTTAATGCATCTCTAATTCGCTCAAAGCTAATGTATTCACCTACTGCAAAGTTTGCAACATTTCCCAATAAAAAAATAAATCCAAGAGCTAAAAATGCAACTACTAATCCAATTACGGCATATCGAATTGTCCCCATTGCACTTTTAATTTTTTCATCATCTCCTCCAGAAAAAATGAGTGCAAGTCCTCCATAAAACATGTAATAAATACATAAAATTGCCGCAAATGATAAAAATAGACCTATTCCTAAATTTAAAAGAAATATTGGGTCAAATACTTGCTGTATTGAAAATGTATCACTACCCATATTTTTATTATAAAATTCTATTTATATTCTTTGATAGTAAAAGTATACAGAATTATGTATACTTTTTAAATATGTTTTTTAAATATTAAAATTTGTTGTATCTCTGAATAATGAGTAATAATATGTTTTAACTTTAATAACATTTAATAATATTAATAACTTTCATCTATATTTGGAAACCTATTTTTTTCATCATTACTCTTCACTGCATTTTTATATTTTTTTATAGCATTTACATTTTGTTCAAAAGTTTTTCCAAATCTTCGTAAAAATTTTGGCTGAAAATCTGCATGAGTTCGCCCGATAACATCATCAAAAACTAAAATTTGAGCATTCACATTTTTTCCTGCACCAATACCAATAATATCTCCTGAAAATATTTCTTGAGCGCGTTGTGCAAAAATTGCGGGAACACATTCAAGAACTATATGTTTTATTCCAATGTCGTCAAAAATTTTAATAATTTCTAATAATTCATTTTGCTCTTGTTCTGTGGTTGCGTGCAATTTTAATTCTGATGTTTGCGGTGTTAATCCTAAATGCCCAACTATCTCAAAACCTCGAGAAATCAGTTCTAAAAAAATAGGAATCATTTCTTTTCCTCCTTCTATTTTAAAACACTGTGCACCAATATTTTTAAATATTTCTGCGGTTTCAATTGCAACTAAAATATTTTCTGTTGTACCAAAAGGAAAATCTAAGACTAATGGTATATTAGAATTATTTTTTTTATATGTTTTATAGACAGCTTCAAAATGTCGAGACATCATTTCAACGGTTACTTCCTGTGTTGAATCGAGTCCATATACAGTCATTCCCAATGAATCACCAACTAAAATACCATCTACTTTAGCTTCAAGCGAAGCATGAGTAGATGGTACATCATATGCCGTAATCCAAATTTTTTTCTTGTTTTTATTCAAATTTTTTTGTTACAAATTTTAACTTAAATCTTCTTCTAGTACTTGAATATTTTGTTCGGCAAGTTCAGCTTCTGGCATTGGAGCAGGGGATCTGAGCATTAAATCTCTTGCATTTTGATCTTTTGGAAATGCAATAACTTCTCGAATAGTTGCTTCATCTGACCATAGCATAACAAGTCTATCAAGTCCAAGTGCACATCCTGCATGTGGGGGACAACCATATGCAAAGGCTTTAATAATATGTCCAAATTTCATTTCAGTTTCTTCTGGTGTTAATCCAAGAGCAGCAAACATTCGTGCTTGCATTTTTGGGTCATGAATTCGGACAGAACCTCCTCCAAGTTCAACACCATTCATAATTACATCATATGCATATGATTTTACAGACATTGGGTCAGATTCAAGTCGTTCTAAATCTTCTGCTTGTGGTTGGGTAAAAGGATGATGAGCCGACTGGATAGATCCGTCATCTTTTTTCTCAAACATTGGAAAGTCAAGAATCCATGCAAATGCAAAATCGTTTTTATTTTTTAAATTAAACATATTTCCCAGTTCTGATCGAACAGCACCAAGTGGTTCTGTAGAAGCAATAAATTCTCCAGCTCCAAAAAATATAACATCTCCTGTTTTTGCCTCTGTTTTGGCAATCACTTCTGTAATAAATTCAGGATTCGAATTTTTTGCGACAGGTCCACTTTCTTCTCCGACTCGTAACCATGCAAGTCCTCCCGCACCATGTTGTTGAGCAAGTTTTGTTAAATTATCTATATCTTTTCGAGAAAGAGATCCATTTTCTTTTTCTGCTTTTAATGCAAATAAATATTCTGATTTTTCAAAAATTCCAAATCCAGAACTTTTTGCTTCAATTGATGCATTTACAAATTCCATTCCAAATCGTAAATCAGGTTTATCGCTTCCGTAATTTTCCATAGCCTCTTGCCATGTCAATCTTCGAAATTGATTATTTACTAAATATTTTTTCCATTCTTTTTGTGGGGCACATTTTTCTGTTAATTCATGTAACATTCCTTCTATTACTTGGATAACATCTTCTTGTTCAACAAAACTCATTTCTAAGTCTAATTGTGTAAATTCAGGTTGACGGTCTCCTCGTAAATCTTCATCTCGAAAACATCGTGCGATTTGATAATATTTATCTATTCCTCCAACCATACACATTTGTTTCAGTTGTTGTGGAGATTGTGGAAGTACATAAAAATCTCCTGCATGAAGTCGAGATGGAACAAGGTATTCTCGAGAACCTTCAGGGGTTCCTTTCACCATAATTGGTGTTTCAATATCAAGAAAATCTTTATCATGAAAATAATTTCGAATGACATGTGTCATGTCATTTCGTAATTTCATATTTTTTTGCATTTTTGCTCTCCGCAAATCTAAATATCTATATTCAAGTCGTAAATCTTCTCGAACATCTTTTTCTGTTGCAATTTCAAATGGAGGTGTTTTTGCAGTATTTAAAATTTCAAGCTTTGTGACTAAGAGTTCAATTTCTCCTGTTTTAAGATTTGGGTTTGTAAGCCCTTCTCCTCGCGGTCGAATTGTTCCTGTAACTTTTAAAACCCATTCATTTCGAACTTTATCAGCAGCTAAATGGGCTTCTTTCCCTGCAACTGGATCAAATACAAGCTGTGTAATTCCGTATCTATCTCTTAAATCAATAAAAATAATTCCTCCATGATCTCGTCTGTGAAATGTCCACCCAGAAAGCGTCACTTCTTTTCCGGTATTTTCAATTCGTAATTCTCCACAGGTGTTTGTTCGAAACATATTTTTTTTTAAATAATAATTAAATTTATAGAAAAATTCTAATAACAATATACCAAATATACAAACATGAGAAGAGTGAAGTTGTTATATAATCAAAAAACAACTATACAATTTATTCGTACAATTTATAATAATATATTATAAAGTAGATTTTAACTGCTTACTATACTGTGCTGTAAATATTTTTAGATGCTTTCTTGGGTAATCTTGCGAATTTCTGAAAATCGTTCTAGGTTCACTCCTTTTCCTTGTAGAAAAAATGGACTTCCTCCTCCGTTTCCACCAGCAATTTCTTTGATTTTGTCAAATATTTCTCGTGCATTTATACCGCCTTTTTGGGTTGCAATCACAATTCCACCATCTTCAGTAAATAATACAACACTGTCGATACCTTTATCTGATAATGCTCGTGCCATTCCTGCAACATGTTTTAAATCGTGAGTAGGAACTGGTTCACAAATTATAATTTTACCATTTATTTCTAATCTTCGGTCATAAAACTCTAATGCTTCAAATGCTAATAATTTTTTTGAAAGCGTAGAGAGTTCATTTTCCATATTTTTTTTCTCTTGAATAAGTTTTGCTATTCTTTCTTCAATTTGTACTTCTGACGCTTTCAAAGTATTTGCTACATTTGTAACAATTTTACATTTATGTAAGAAATGTGTTTGAGCCGCATTTCCCACAACCATTTCGATTCTTCTTATTCCAGAAGAACACGATGATTCTGATAAAATTTTAATTCCTCCAATTTCTGCAGTATTTTTCACATGTGTTCCTCCACATAATTCGAAACTTGGTTCGCCCATTCGAACGGTTCGTACAGTATCTCCGTA
The DNA here is from genome assembly GCA_947311245.1 of uncultured Candidatus Altimarinota bacterium. Taxonomy (GTDB): domain Bacteria; phylum Patescibacteriota; class Gracilibacteria; order CAIRYL01; family CAIRYL01; genus SZUA-1403. The sequence goes on along the minus strand of CAMZKJ010000029.1, from coordinate 11,983 downwards.
TTTTTCAGAAAATAGAGCAACTGCTCCTGCTTTTTTTGCTTCATCAATACTCATTTCAGTAATTTTTACTGGATGAGCCCCACTTACATATTCAAAAATTTTTGCTTCAACTTCCGAAATTTCTTTTGCTGTTAATGCTTTTGGATATGAAAAATCGAATCGTGTTCTATTTTCGTCTACCAAAGAACCAGCTTGTGCGATTCCATCTCCTAATACAAATGTTAATGCTGATTGCAATAAATGAGCAGCTGAATGATGTCGAGTTGTTTTGTCTCGTAAGTCTTGATTCACAGATGCTTTTACATTTTCTCCAACTTCTAGAGAAGAAAAATTCTTTTCTGGTATTCCATAGTGTACAAATACATCTCCATTTACTCCTTTTATTTTTTTTGTATCTACTATTTTTATATTACCTAACGTTCCTCGGTCTCCAACTTGTCCTCCGCTTTCTGCATAAAAAGGTGTTGTGTCTAACGCAATTTCTAGACTTTTATCCGAGTTTTCTATAAATGCTAAAACGGTACAATTTATATTTTGTAAATTTTCTCCTGTATCTCCTACAAATTTTGTTGCAGGTAAATTTTCAAAAATGGCATTGTTTTGTCCTTTCATTTCAAAGTTTCCAGAAGCTCTCGATCGCTGTCTTTGTTCTTTTAATTCTGCATCAAATTCTGCATTAAATTTTTCTTCATCTATTGCAAAACCTTTTTCTTCAACAATTTCTCGTGTTAAGTCTTTTGGAAATCCGTATGTGTCAGAAAGAATAAATGCAGAGACTCCAGAGAAAGTAGATTGGTTTTTATTTTGTATATCGGTAAGTATTTCTTGTAATTTTTTTTCTCCTTTTTCAAGAGTTCGTAAAAAATTCTTTTCCTCTATTTTTAATGCATCTATTATTACTTTTTTTCGTTCTTTTAGTTCTGGATAAAATATAGAAAATTCTGAGATATATACTTCAGATATTTTATCTAAAAAATTCTGAATGTCTAAAATTTTTCCAAACCGAATAGCTCTTCTTAAAAGTCGTCGTAATACATATCCTCTTCCTTCATTACTCGCTGAAACTCCATCGGCAATTAAGTGAGTCGAGCATCTTACATGATCAGCAATTACTCGAAACGCTCGTGTTATTGGATTTTTTTCATCTAAATCTCCTGAATATGGAGGATATTTTTTCCCAGAAATTTCTTCAATTTTAGTAAGAATAGTATTGTAGACATCTGTTTCAAATACAGTAGTTTTTCCTTGAATAATCATGGTTAATCGTTCTAGTCCCATTCCTGTATCAACATTTTTTTGAGAAAGAGGTTTTAATTTCCCGCCTTCAATTTGTTCATATGCCATAAAGACATTGTTCCATACTTCAATAAAATTATCTTCATCTGTTGCAGGATTTTGCCCTTCAGCTGGCTCTCCATCACCTAGCCAAATAAATAATTCACTCGATGGACCACAAGGACCTGTTGCTCCTGCTGCCCAAAAATTATCTCCTCGCCCTTTTCGTCTTCGTTTTTCAGGGTCTGTAGGCGCTCCAATTCCTATAATTTTAGATTCTGGAATTCCCATTTTTAACCACACATCATGAGATTCTTGGTCATATTCTAAATTTTCATCTCCTCCGTATACGGTTACCCATAATTTTTCTTTTGGGATTTTCAATTCATTAATTAAAAATTGGTACGACCATTTAATAGAGTCTTGTTTAAAATAATCACCTAAAGACCAATTTCCTAACATTTCAAAAAATGTAAGATGTCTATTATCTCCTACTTCATCAATATCTACGGTTCGTACACATTTTTGAACCGATGATAGTCGAACTCCTTGAGGGTGTGGTTTTCCCATTAAATTTGGAACGAATTGTTGCATTCCTGCTGTTGTAAATAAAACAGTTTGATCATCTGCATCAGGGATAGTGGATGCAGACACAACTTGCGAATGATTATGTTTATTAAAAAATTCAATATATTTCTTTCGTAATTCAGCTGATGTAAATTGTGTAAATGTTGAAGGCATAGTTTTATTGGTAATTGACAAATGAATATTCCTCTTTTTTTAATTGCTTATTTTTTAAGCAGTAACTAAAAAATAATTTGCATGAATAACTATAATATTTTCTTCACCTTTTTGCGACCTTATTTCTGCTGCATCTAATTTTGCAACACCATATCCAATTTGGTTAAAATTTTTATCTATAACGCTAATAACATCACCTTTGGAAAATTGACCAAAAACGTGTTCAATTCCTTTCATTAAAACAGATTTTCTGACTTCGCAATTTCTTAATTCTTCTCCTCCTTTTTCACTAATTTGAATTTCTCCTTTTGGTTCAGCGCCGGCAAATAACCATTTTTGAATACCTTTCATTTGTTTTTGCATTCCTCTAATTTTTGTATATGGTTTGGTGCATCTTTTGGAATCATCGAACATCGATGCAAAAATATTTTCATTGCTTCCATGTCCAACATAGACATCTATTCCACATTGCATTGCAAGTCGAATTGACTCTATTTTTCCTTTCATTCCACCTGTTCCAAAATCTGTTTTTTGATCTGTTTGAATGTCATTAAACTCTTCAATTTTTGTAATGAGATCTATTCGTTTTTGTTTTTCAGTTCCAAAATCATTATAAATTCCATTGACAGAAGTGAGTAATAATACTTTTTCTGCATGGAGCATAATTCCTAAATAACATGCGAGTTGGTCATTATCAGAAAAACTTTTTTTTACTCCATGTAAAATATCATTGTCATTAATAATTGGAATAATATTGTTCCGTGTTGCTTCTTCTAGTGCTGATTGTAAATAAATATATCGTTTCCGGTCAGATAAGTCATCTTTTGAAAGCAAATATTGTGCGGTAATAATATTTTTTTGTTGTGCAATCTTGCTATATTCATTTAAAAGCATAGGTTGTCCAATTGCGGCTTTTACTCCTTTTGATAATTTTTTAAATGCATATTTTTGTCCGCCAGCTGCAACAGCTCCACTACTTACAAGAATTGGTTTTTTTCCCATGTCTTGTAAGTATTTTATTCCAGAAATAATATGTTCTAGCATTTCTATTTTTAAAGATCCATCTTCATTTACAAGTAATGCACTTCCTATTTTTATAACAATATACATAAAATCTTTGAAATAATATTTTTCATATCCTACATGCTTATTTTATATAAATCAAAATTTTTATGTTAGGATTATAATAGTTTTTAAAATATAATTTATGCTTAATTTGCTATATATATTATGAATATTATGAATACTAAAATAAAATCAGCACTTGTTCTTTCTGGAGGAGGGTGTCTTGGTTTTGCACATGTTGGAGCATTAAAAAAATTGGAACAAAAATTTGAGTTTGAGTATTATGCTGGTGTTTCAGCAGGATCTATTGTCGCAGCCTGCCATGCAATAGGTAAAAGTGCAGATGAAATTTCTGAATTAATATTCAAGCAAAATTTTTTTGCACTTTCTTTTGATTTTTCTGCAAGTAATTTTGGTATTTTACGAGGGAAAAAAATTAAAAAACTTTTAGATGAAGTTTTCGAAAATAAAACATTTGAAGATATTGAAAAATTTGGAAAAGTATTAAGAATTTATGCAACAAATTTTCAAACAGGGGATCGAGTAGAAATTTCTTCTGGGAAAATATCAGATGCAGTAATGGCTTCACTTTCTGTACCGATATTATTTGAGCCACATCAATACAATGGCGTGTGGCTAGTTGATGGTGGACTTACTGGGAATTTTCCAATGCAGGAAACTATTGAAAAATATACAGGAGAAAAAATTATTGGAATTGATGTCGCTACATCGTTAAACACAACAAAAGATTTTACAGAAAACAAAATATTTGGAAAAATTTCTGGAATGCAAGCGGCACTAGAGCGAACATTTCGTATTTTCTTTAAAACACAAAATACATTTAATACTACAGATAAACGCCTTGAAATATATACACCAGATTTATCAGAATTTAAAACCATAGATATTTCAAAATTAAAAGAAATTGAAAAAATGGGAGAAGAATGTTGTAGATATATTTAGAAGTATGTTTAGCAGTATATTTAGAAGAATATCTAGAAGAAGAAAATTATATGGTAATATAATTTATTCTGCTATAGAATGTATTAAAAAACTTTTACATTTTATTTTATGGCAAAATTTAGATCTGGTGTGTTGTTTGGAAATGAAGTATTTGAGGTATATGAAGATGCAAAAGTAAATAACTATGCATTACCAGCAGTGAATACAGTTGGAACAAATTCTATTAATGCAGTGATGGAAACTGCAAAAAAGATAAATTCTCCTGTTATTATTCAGCTTTCATTCGGAGGAGGGCATATGTATGCAGGGAAATCATTGGATAATACTGACATGGTTGCGGCAGCTCAAGGGTGTATTTCAGCAGCGATGCATGTTCATCTTTTAGCAGAACTTTACGATATTCCTGTTATTTTACATACGGATCATTGTGCACGAAAAAATCTTGTATGGATTGATAAAATGCTTGACTTTCAAGAAAAATATTTTGAAAAACATGGGCATCCTCTTTTTTCTTCGCATATGCTTGATTTATCAGAAGAAACACTTGAGGATAATATGAAAATTTCATCTGAATATTTTACTCGAATGAAAAAAATAAATATTGCTCTTGAAATTGAGCTTGGAATTACAGGAGGAGAAGAAGATGGTGTAGATAATAGTCATATCGATTCTTCACGATTGTATACGCAACCAGAAGAAGTAGCATTTGCATATGAAGAACTTTCAAAAGTAGGGGAGCATTTCACTATTGCTGCATCGTTTGGAAATGTTCATGGAGTTTACAAACCAGGAAATGTAAACCTAGAGCCAATTATTTTAAAAAATTCTCAAGATTATATTGCGAAAAAATATAATTTAAATGTTGAAAAACCTATTGCATTTGTATTTCATGGAGGAAGTGGATCTGAACCAGCGAAAATAACAGAAGCAATTGAATATGGAGCAATTAAAATGAATATTGATACGGATATGCAATGGGCATATACGGTTGGAGTGAGAGATTATATCTCTGCTAAAATGGATTATATTCAATCTCAAATTGGAAATCCTGATGGAGCAGATATTCCAAATAAAAAATATTATGACCCTCGAAAATATTTACGAGCAGGAGAAGAAACTTTTGTTGAGCGATTAGAGCAAGCATTTTCTGAATTAAATTGTATAAATAGAAATGCGTAAATAATAAAAAAGAGATCTGTGAGAGATAAGGTTCTTATTTTTTATCTCTTAGCTATTGATTTAATATTTAGCATGTAGCATGTAACAATATGTATTTTGCATTGTTACATGCTAAAATCAATATATTACTCTCAGTAAATTATAAAGTTTTAAATCTTCACTTGTAATAATATAATTTATTTGAAATAATATGTCGTGCAGAAAAGATTTTTTGCATTTATGGCGATTGTAGCTCAGTTGGTTAGAGCATCGGGTTGTGATTCCGAGGGTCGAGGGTTCGAACCCCTTCATTCGCCCCAGAAAATATAGTAAAATCAGTAGTAGACTGACGCAAAATACTGCGTAAAAACCTTCGTTAATTCGAAGGTTTTTTTTATTGTATGAAATTTGAAATTATTATCTATAATATTGTCTATAATACTATCTGTGATATTTTCTGTTATTGTTTATCATGAATCCTCTATAAATTTGTTCGAATAAAAAAGTGCGAAATAAATCATGAGGGAATGTCATGCTTGAAAAGGAAAGTTTAAGGTGTGCTTTCTCTAAAATATTTTTAGATAAACCAAGAGAGCCTCCAATTATAAATGTAATTCCTGCAAATTGATTCTCTGTATCTTTTAATTTTTGTGCGAATTGTTCCGATGTGAAATGTTTCCCTTGTACATGGCATGCAACTAAAAAAATATTTTTATTTTTATTAAGTTTATTAAAAATTTCAAAAAATTTATCTGATTCTTTTTGTTTGATTTGCTCTTCTGAAATTGTTTTTCCCATTTTTTCTTCTTTTAGCGTAATGTATTCAATTTGTGAAAATGGTGAAATGCGTTTAATATATTCTTTCTCTAATTGAATCGAATTTTTATTGGTAGTATCGCCAAATACAATAACAGTTGTTTTCATAATAATAATTTTTTTACTTTTTTTGCTAAAATTTTTGCATTTTTTTCGACATTCATTTTCGCATTTTTTGCTAAATCATCTTTTGCTTTAAAAATAAGGTCGGAATTGTCAAAATAAATATCTGCTCGTTCTTCCCATATTTGTTTTATTTCGTCTGCAATACTTGTGTTATTTATTAATGCAGGTCTTTTGTTTTTTGATTCTCGTTTTTTTAACCGAAGTACAAGGGTTTTAAAATCTACAAATAAAAAAATTACGAGTGCATTTTTATGTAAAACTTCTTGGTTGCGTGTAAAGGTTATCGCTCCTCCTCCAGTGGAAATAACTACATTTTTTTTCTGTGAAACTTCTTTGCATATATCATGTTCAAGGTTTCGAAATGTCTCCCATCCATGAGATTTCACAATATCTGAAATCTCTTTTCCAGATTTTTTAACAATTTCATCATCGGTGTCGATTTTTCTCCATTTTAATTCTTTTGCTAAGCACGAAGCAAAGTGTGATTTTCCACACCCTCGCATGCCAATAAGAACAATTTTGTTAAACTTCATTTTATATAATTATTATGCTTGAGAAAATGCGTTATAAACTGCGTCTAAATCTTTTTCTTTGAATTGAAAATGGAGGTGTCCCGCAGTTCCATGTTTTGAAAGTTTTGCATATTCATTGATAAATCCTGATGTATCAATTCCTAAATCTTGAAAAAAATTTTTAATTTTAGGATATGCAGAAAGGTGAAAGTTTTTTCCTCCTCCGTTTAGAGTATAATCAAACGCGACTCCATCTTGATGTTTTGAATGATATTGAATTTTGTCATGATGGAAATCATCATTTACTGCTGCACTATGTTTAAGTATAGTGGGAAATTCATTTTCTAATAATTTCATTAAAATATAAGTCCCTTTATGAGTAGGGGATTGTTCTGTATCTCCACCGTGTATAGTTTCTCTACTTTTAAGTTTTAGTTCTGCTTGTAGGTTTTTATATGTCGTATTGTTGGGAAGAATAAATTTTTCTTTCATTGGAGGGGATATACTTCCTTCAAACATTCGCGTAATTGTAGATTTTGTTTTAAGAGTAAGTTTTTGTTTTATTGCTTCGGTTATTTTATTGGGAGGTGTTTGTATTTCTATGTTATCGAGTTTTGTATTATATGTTTCATCTATGCCCTTGGGTGTTATATTTGAAGGTGTAGTGGTTCCTGTATCATCTCCAATTCCATGGTCTGGAGTTGCAAATAAGTCTAATATAAATTTTGGTATAAATGGTTTTATTGCACTCCATGTTTTTGATACAAATTTTCCAATTGCAGAGTCTTCATTTATAATTTCTGTAATTTTTTTAACATTTTTCTCATCAGCACCTGCAAAAGTTGCTAAATCTCCGATGGTATCTATTGCTTTTTTAGAAGTATTATTCTCAGGATTAAAATTTTTCTTTTCAAGAGTGTTTGAGAGGGGGTGGGTTTCTAGAGTTTTTTGGTGTAATTTTCCTAAATTTGTTTTTGTTTTTGTTTTTGTTGTATTTATATCTGTTTTACGCTCTGCAAGAGTTGTTGCGTCTATAGTTCCTGTTGGTTTTTCTGAAGTATCAACAGTGGTTGATATTTTAGTTGTATTATTATTTTCGAGTGAACTCATATTTTTTTAATTAAAATTATTTTGCTATAATATTCACTTTGCTTGAAAAGTCAGTTGCAGTTCCTTGTGTTTGAAGATATATGGCATATTCTCCTTTTTTGCTTGGAGTCCATGAAAAGCTGGAAAGTCCATTTTTTGGTATTTTATCTCCTGAAATAGAAAATATTTTTTCTTTTTTTCCACTCTTTTTTCGTGCCATTACAGAAACTGTAAAGTCTGAAGTTCGCATTCTTGTTGGAATAGAAAATGTAATAGGAATAGCCGATGTAAATTCAGTTCCATCTTGTGGAGCAGTTATTGCAAGTACACGTTCTGTTGTAGGATTATTAGTGTTAGCATTTTCTCCTACAGATGTTTCTCTTTGTACTACTTCAACCTCTGAGGTAATGATAGAAAAATTTAGAGATTGAGTTTTTTTGTTCCCAGCAGAATCGAAAGCTATTGCTTTTAATGTATGAGATCCCTCACTGATATTTGCATTCCATGAAAATTGATATGGGCGAATAACTTTTGTTTCGGTAAGTGTTCCATCTATAAAAAATTGAACTTTTTTAATAGATGAGTTTTTATCTACAGCATCGGCAGCGATTTGAACCAAGCTATTTTTTTCTATTTTTTCTCCTGATTGAGGGTATAAAATAGTGATTTCTGGAGGAAGTGAATCTTCTCCGACTTTTACATTTACAGATGTAATATCTGTATAATTTAAAGAATCTGTAATTTTTGCTTCAAGTAAATGAAGAGACCCAATTTGTGCATTATGTAAAGGAATTGTAAATATCCATGGTGATGATGTTTTTGTTGCTATTAATGTTCCATCCCATAATAAATTTACACTTTTTACTTTATTTTTGGCACGCACATCAACCGTTACATTAACCATTGGTGGTGATACTATTCCCATATTTGATGGAGAGAGTATTGAAATTTGAGGTGCGTTTTCTTTTGTATCTTTTGAGTAAATATTTGTATATTCTTCTGGAACAAATGGAATAAGATTTGGAATATCGTATGATTTCGCAAGTTTTAATCCATTATTTTGTATCCAACGTTTTACTGCACTTTCCCATTCTTTATTTTCAGGAAAAAATGAATGAAATTCAATATATGTAAACTCTTCAATTACAGATTCTGGCGTAAATTCATTTGGTAATAATTGTGATTCTTTTTCAAGGCGTACAATTTTAAAAGAAGTATCTTGTTTTGATGGTAATGAATTTACATTGAAAAAATCTGATCGAATTAATTTTGATGGAAATTCAGAAGGAGGAATTTTTCCTGTAAGGGTAGAAACTGCAATTTTTTTTACACTATCTGGTTTTTTAAATTCTTCTACATCAAGATCTTTATGTGCTTCAATCATAATATCTCTCCATGGAATAGCTGCATTTGTAAGTCCAGAAGCTTTGTCGTGTAATAATCCAAATGGATTTTCTTTCCAGCCATTATTGTTTCCCATCCAGACAAGGGCTGTTCGTTGTGGAGTATATCCAATTGTCCACACATCATGTGGGTGGGTAATTCCGTTTACTACTCCTGTACTGGTTCCTGTTTTTGCAGCAGAAGGTCTTTCTGGTAAGCTAAGAAATTTATTCCACGATTTCGGTCGAGCAGTTCCTGTTTCATCAGATAATATTGATGTAATTAAGAATGATGTAGCTTCTGATAATACTTGATTATTTTTTTGAATATTTTCGATTTTAAGTTTGTTATTTTTTGATAACGCATTAAATTCTTCTTGTAATATTTTCTTTTGCGCAACTATATTTGATCGTGAATATAAAATATTTCCATCTGCAGAGGTAATACTTTCAATCGCATATGCTTCAACTTTTTTTCCATTATTTGCGAATGTTGCAAATACAGAACCAATATCGAGAGGGCGAATTGTTGGTGCTCCTAATGCCATAGCAGGTCCAAATCGAGAGACATCTTCTTGGTATACAATTCCAATTTTTTGTGTAAATGCAATAAACTCTTTAATCCCAACAATGATTCCTGCTTTTACGGCTGGAATATTTAAAGATCGTCCAAGTGCTTGACGAATAGAAACGGGTCCAGAAAATGTTCCATCATAATTTCTAGGCGTATATTTCTTTGCTTTGTTTAATGATAAATTTGTTTCTACATCCATTAAAATAGTAGCAGGGGAAAGTCCTTTTAATTCAAATGCTGCTGCGTATGCAAGTGGTTTATATGTTGAACCTGGTTGTCGAATAGATGTTATTACATTTACTTCTCCATCAAATTTATTACCATTTATTTCTTTTGCATAGAAATCTCGAGAACCTACCATAGCGAGAATGGCACCAGTTTTGGAGTCTAAAACAAGTCCTGCAGCATTTCGAATATTAAATCCACCCGCTTCTGCTTTTTCTCCATTTTCTGAAATAATTCTTTGTACTTCGTTATTCAGTTTTAAGTCGATAGTTGTTGTAATTTTTAACCCTTCTTTGTGTAAAAATACATCAGCAGCGTTACTATCTAGTCCGTATAAATCTTTTAAAATTTTTCGTAATTCATCTTGTGCATGAAATGTGAAATGTGGAGCTTGTATAATATCTTTAAATTCTTTAATTTCTAATGTTTTTAGTTCTTGGGTTGCTTTATTAAATTCTGCTTCAGAAATAAAATTTTTCTGCACCATTTGATTTAATACATAATCTGCACGACCAGGAATGTAATCGGTTGCACCATTTGCGAATGTGTATTCTGTTCCAAACATCCCCCGAACAAAGCTTCTGTAGCTAATTTCTCCAGATTGTTGGCGAGAAATTAAATCTGTAAAATTTATAATATTTAATGCATCAATTTGTGTTTGAGGGAGATTGATATATGAAGTTTTAATACGTTGGTATCGACCTGGAGCCTGTGGTAAACCGGCAAGTAATGCACTTTCTGCAATGGTTAAATCTTTAGCAGATTTCCCAAAAAATGCTTTTGATGCTTTTTCAATTCCATAAATATTACCTCGAAAAGGTGCTTTGTTTAAATATAAAAGTAGTATTTCATCTTTTGAATATTTTTTTTCAATTTTTCTTGCAAGTGTAATTTCTTGAATTTTACGCTCAATTTTGTCTTTTAGTGTTTTTTCTTGTTTTTTAAGGTCACTTAAAATAGTCATTTTAATAAGCTGTTGCGTAATAGTTGACCCTCCACTAGATTTTCCTGCAAGGGAATCTCTTACCCCACGCAAAATACCTCTGATTGAAACTCCAGAGTGTTCGTAAAAGTTTGCATCTTCGGCAGCCATCATTGCATTTCTCATATGAATAGAAATGTCATCTATCGATGTAACAACTTCTCGTCTATAGTCTCCAATAAATTGGTATAATATTTTTTCTCCTGTATTATCGTATAATACGCTTGATTGTTCAAAAGACGAAGAATTTATTTTATCTAAGCTTGGGGCTTGGCTTGAAACATAGAATATCCATGCGAGCAGTGCAATTCCACCAATTAAGCAAATATCAAAAAGAAACCAAAATACAAATTTAAAGATTTTCCACAGGAAAAAAGTTTTTTTATTTTGAGGCTTTCTACTTTTTCGTGTGTATTGTACAGATTTTGCTTTTTGTTTTTCGTAAACAGCATTTGTTATAAAAGGGATATTTTCTTTTATAACGGATTTATTATTTTTTTCTATTGTGCGTTTTGAAAATGTCATGTGAAGGTATAATTATTTACTCTATTGTAATGTTATCAAGATACAAAAAAAACTACTATATAAATATTTTTTAGATAGTAGTTTTTTTCTCTATTATTATAAATATATTACTTAATAATTTTTACAATTTCATATTGAACTTTTCCAACAGGAGCATCAATTGTGAATATTTCTCCTTTTTTTCGACCTAATAATCCATTTCCGACAGGAGACTCATTCGAAATTTTATTTTGAAATGGGTCTGCTTCTCGAGCTCCTACTATTTCATATTCTTCAGCATCTCTTCCTTCGATTTTTAATTCAATTTTTGATCCAAGGTGAATAGAGTCTTTTGATCCTTTTGTTGTTTCGATCAGTGCATTTTGAATTTCTTTCGATAATTCAGAAATTTTTCCTTCAAGGAACGCTTGTTCTTCTTTCGCTTCTTGATATTCAGAGTTCTCAGATAAATCTCCGTATGAGATAGCATCTTTTAATCTATCTGCAACTTCTTGACGACGAGTTGTTTTTAGGTGGTCGAGTTCATCTTGCATTTTTTTGTATCCTTCGG
>CAMZKJ010000028.1 GCA_947311245.1 uncultured Candidatus Altimarinota bacterium | reverse complement strand
TGATTTTCGATTCGGTATATGACCCATATAAAGGTGTTTTAGCATATGTTCGAATTGTTTCTGGGGCATTTCAGAAAAAACAAAGAATGACATTGTTGGGAACAAATACTGATATTATTCCTACAGAGGTGGGATATTTTGCACCAAAGCAAACTTCAACAGATGTTTTACACGAAGGGGAGGTTGGATATATTGTAACTGGTTTGAAATCGACACGAGACGCAAAAGTAGGGGATACTGTGTATTCAGGAAAAGAAGAAGAACCAAAAAGTTTACCTGGGTATAATCCACCAAAGGCAATGATTTTTTCTGGTATTTTTTGTGCTGATACTTCAGATTATCCAAATCTTAGAGATGCAGTAGACAAACTTTCACTTTCAGATTCTTCATTTTCATTTGAACCAGAAAATTCAGGTGCATTGGGACATGGTTTTCGATGTGGGTTTTTAGGTCTTCTTCATTTAGAAATTATTCAAGAGCGACTTGAGCGAGAATTTAATTTAGATTTAATTGTAACGGCTCCAAGTGTGCGATATCAAGTAGATATGCAAAATGGTGAAAACTTTGATATTTCATCAGCTTCAGAGTATCCAGATCCAAGTCAAATTGCATCTATTTATGAGCCCGTTGCAAAAGTGGAAATTATTGTTCCGAAAAATTATATGGGAGCAGTTATGGAATTAATTGCAACTTCACGAGGAATTTTTAAAGATGTTTCATATTTAGATGATACTCGTGCATTGCTTACTGCAGAAGTTCCAATGGCAAATTTAGTAGTTAATTTTCATGATAAATTAAAAAGTGGAACGCAGGGGTATGCATCTATGAATTATGAATTTATGGAAATGCGAGCAGATAAATTGGTAAAAATGGATATTTTAATTGCAGGAGAAATGGCTGGACCTCTTTCACAAATTATTCATGTGGACGAAGCTCAAAATGCTGGTTCTGCAATTACAAAAAAATTGAAAGAAATTATTCCACGCGCCAATTTTCCAATTGCAATTCAGGCATCTATTGGTGCACGAATTATTGCCAGAGAAACTATTTCAGCGTATAGAAAAGATGTAACAGCTGGATTATATGGAGGAGATATTTCACGAAAAAACAAGCTTTTGAAAAAACAAAAAGCAGGGAAAAAACGAATGAAAGCAATGGGGAAAGTTAATCTTCCACAAGAAGCATTTTTAAGTATTTTACAAAGAGAAGACTAGTATTGTATATAATTTATTTTTTGTTACAATTTTACTATAAATAGACTCTAAGCTTATTAATTTTTTATTATGAATATTACTTCAATTGCACGGCAACATTCTGGGAATTTAATTCCAACGGTTATAGATAAAAGTCCAACAGGTGAGCGAGCATATGATATTTATTCTCGATTATTAGAAGATAGAATTATTTTTCTTGGATCTGCTATAGATGCGCAAGTTGCAAATACTGTAATTGCACAACTGTTATTTTTAGAAAAAGTAGATTCAAAAAAAGATATTACAATGTATGTAAACTCTCCGGGTGGGCATGTGACAGCAGGGCTTGCAATTTATGATGCAATGCAATTGGTAAAACCAGATGTTTCAGTTGTCTGTGTTGGATTGGCAGCAAGTATGGGGTCAATTATTTTATGTGGTGGGGCAAAAGGAAAACGATTTTCGTTACCTCATTCTGAAGTTATGATTCATCAGCCATTAGGTGGAGCAGAAGGACAAGCGTCGGATATTAAAATTGCGGCGAAACATATAGAGAAAACTGGAAATGTTTTATATAACATTTTAGCAAAGCATTCTGGGAAAACAGTGGAAAAAATTGAAGCTGATTGTGATCGAGATAATTATATGACAGCAGAAGAAGCAAAAGAATATGGATTAATTGATGAAGTTATTGGATCTGTCTAATGTGGAATTATAAACAAGAAATATTTGATTGGGTAACTCAAGAAGAGATAAAAAAACGAATTCTTGTGATAACTGGCCCAACAGCAAGTGGAAAAACTGGTGTATCTATAGATATTGCACAGTTTTTTCTGGAACAGGGGATTACAGCAGAAATTATAAATGCTGATTCTCGGCAAATTTATAGAGATTTGCCAATTACAGTTGCTGTTCCAACAGCTGAAGAACAAGGGAATATTTCTCATCATTTATTTGAATATATATCACCTGCGCAAACGTATAATGTAGCAGAGTGGAGAAAAGATGCATTACAACAAATTAAAGAAATTCATGCTCGTGGAAATGTTGTAATTTTTTGTGGAGGAACTGGATTATGGATTGATGCAATTACAAAAAATTACACCTTAGGGGTTGCTCCAAATGAAGAATTTCGGAAGCAATGTGCCGATAAAACAATAGAAGAATTATATTTAGAGCTATTAGAAAAAGATGAAAAACAAGCAAAAATTTTAGGGAAAAATAGAAAATATATCATTAGAGCTTTGGAGATTTGTGAAGAACTCGGAACAAAAACAGGGTATGCTGTTGAATCTGAACCTGAGTATGATTTTTTTATAATGGGAATAACATGGGAGCGAGAAAAATTATATAAGAGGATAAATGAAAGAAATGAAATTATGTTTTCTGATGGATTTTTAGATGAAGCCGATGCATTTTTAGAAAAATATGTAACAAACCGTCCAAATGCTTTAACGCAAAAAGGGTATAAAGCACATGAAAATACTACAAATATAAATACTAATGATTGCGGATTTATAGCGCATGGAATTCCAGAATATTTACAATATAGAAATAATGAAATTACCTTAGATGAATTAAAAGAGAAAATGAAACAGCACACACGAAATTATGCCAAGCGTCAAATGACATGGTGGCGAAAAGATTCGAGGGTGAGATTTTTAAACAGAGAAACAAATAAAGAGGTAGATGTTTCCGAAAAAATAGTATCTGAAAGTTCTAAAAAAAATACTAAATTTAAATATTAGTATTTTTTTTAGTATATAAGTATATAACTAGAATTAAGAATTCAATTTTATTGTAAGGTTTATAAGCATGTCTTGTTCCAGTTTTTGTACTTTGGATTTTAGCGAAGCAACCGTTTCATTTTCAGTTATATCGCATGCTTTTTGGTCAATAATTCTTCCAGAGTCTACTTCTTCAGATACAATATGAAGAGTTGCTCCAGTTACTTTACAGCCAAAATCTAAAACATCTTTGTGTACATTATCACTCATTCCTCCTGCAAATGCAGGTAAGAGAGAGGGGTGTACATTAAAAATTTTATCTCGAAATGCATCTACAAAAAGATTCGAGACAATTCGCATGTAACCAATCATAAAAATATAATCAGTTTTATTTTTATATAAAATATCTAAAACTTTTTTGTCATAATTTTCTCGAGATTCAAATATATTTCCATTTTTTTCTGCTTCAACAATAAAATATGGAATAGAGAATTGTTTTGCTTTTTCTATTGCTCCTATATCTTTTTTATTTGTAATAAGAATACATTCAATATTTTTACATGTTTGTATATATGTAAATAAAGAAGGGAGATTTGACCCAGCTGTTGATGCAAGTATTGCTATTTTCATGATTATATTATCGTGATATTTCTGATGTTGAAGAAGTTATAGTTGGTTTTGGCGTTGCGGTATTTGTACCTGTTGTTACGACTGGTTGTGGTGTTGGTGTTGAAGAAATTGGTTTGCTTGTAGCAGTTGGAGCTGATGTACTTTCATTTTTTTTGTTTTCAGGTTGTGTAAGTGTTATAGATATTTTTTGAGTACTTAAGATTTTTTTATTTTCATCTTTTGCATATACAACATATTTATATGTATCTGGCTTTAATTCATCAACCCAATACTTCCAAGTTTTTTGTCCTTTTTTATATTTTTGTAATGTATACGACGAATCAAGTGTCATATTTGAAACAGTGATATAGGCAACATCTTTTCCTGCAGATCCATTTAAAATAATTGTATCTCCTTCTATTTCAGTATCTCTTCCTTGATTTGGTGCTGTTATAGAAAAGTTTATATCAGATTCTGTACTTGTATTGTCTTCATTGTTGTTATTGCTGTTATCATCATTTTTAGAAGTTTCTTCATCATCAGTAGTTGCTGTTTTGTCATAAGATAATAACAATATTGTAGCGGGAGATCTTTGTTTTTCTGAATTTACTGCATATATTTTATATGAATTTATTCCAGGGAGAAGGGTTTTATATTGCTCACTTGCTGTATAAGACCATTCTTGTGTTTTTTTATCGTCTGCTACCGATGGGATAAATGTAAGTTCTTCGGAATACGTTCCATTTGCAAATGCAATAATAATTTTTTTTGTATCAAGAGAAGTGGTTCCTTTTATTTTTTGATTTCCATTTTTTACAACAATAGCACTTCCTTCAAATTTTGGCAGTAATAGAAGAGGAGATGGTAAATCTTTTGTTTCTTCTAAATCTATTTCTGCTGTTGGTGCTACGAGTTTTTCTCCTTTGTATTGTGCAACTAATTCAGCAGATTTCAAAATATTTTCGGTTGGAATGAGTTTAAATTTTGAGATATCTAATGATTGCCCAACTCCAAATGATAAATTTTTTCCAATTTTTCCATTTTTGTCTAGTCGTGATACCCATACTTTTTCTCCGTCAACATAACTTATAATATTGTCATTGAAATAAAATGTATTTTCCCCTCCAGATACATAAATATTTTCTGTAACAAATATTTTTAATTCTTTTTCTTTTTCAAATTTGCTTTTTCCTGAAAATAAAATAGGTGCTTTTTTAATTCTGATATTTCCAAAAAGAATATTTTCGTCTGTTTTTCGTAATTCATTTAATGTTATTTCACTTTCTTCGCCAAGTGCAAGAAATGAAGAATCTGGTAATATTATTTTAGCATCATTGTTTTCTTTTATATGAACAGTGTCTCCCTCTGTTATAGGTGAATTATTAAGAACCGCACTCCATATTCCAATATTTTCTCGTTGAGATTCGGCAATAGATGTGTGTTTTTCAAAAGTTGCATAAACACTAGTTCCTTTGTCTTCTGAAAATATTGATTGTAAAAACCATACAACTGCAATTCCAATTACAAGAGATAAAACTATATAAAAATATTTTGTAGCTTTAGATTTATTTTTTATTGATGTTGAGTGTAAAGAATTGTATTTATTTTTGTTATAGCTTGAAAAATTCATATTAGTATCTGTTAAATGTGTAAATATATCATATATTATGTGTTTTAAATATTCAAACTATATTATTATGTTTTTATATTTTTATATTTTGAAAAAAACAAAAACTGTGTTACTGTGTTAATACAATTTTATTATATAGTAAAAATAGTATGAATAGGTGGAAAACTACAGAGTTGTCAGAGCTTTTTTCTGATATAACACATTTAGAAACAGAGCAAGAATTTTCAGATTTTTTTCGTGATTTGTGTACAATTTCGGAACTCACAGAAATGTCAAAGCGATGGAAAGCTGCAAAGTTACTTAATGCAGGAGTGTCTGTTCGTAAAACGGCAGAAGAAACACATCTTTCAACAACCACTGTTTCACGAGTTAATCAGTGGAAAAATCAAGTAGGGGAAGGTGGTTATAATATTTTACTTAAAAAATTATGTCAGAAAAAATAAATTTTCCATTTCGAAAACATTTGCAAGAATTTACTGCATATAAATCAGCAAGAGATGAATTTTCGGCTGAAACAGAAGAGTATATATTTTTAGATGCAAATGAAAATCCATTTGAAAATAATGAAAAAAATAGGTATCCAGAAGTGATGCACAATGAATTACGAGAAAAAATCGTTGAAGTAAAAACGAGTCAATTTTCGTGTAATCTAGAAAAAAATAATATAATTCTGGGAAATGGAAGCGATGAATTAATAGATTTATTAATCCGAATTTTTTGTGAACCAAAAGTTGATTCTATTTGTATTTCAAGTCCAACATTTGGAATGTATGCAGTGAGTGCAAATAGTAATAATGTGAATATTATAGATATTTCGTTAAACTCTAAAACATTTGAACTGGATGATATTGTTGTAGATAAAATATTACTTGCAGATAACACAGATGCAACACGAGAAAATCAAAATAATATAAAATTATTATTTTTGTGTCATCCGAATAATCCAACTGGAAATATTATTTCGGAAAAACGATTAGTAAAAATATTAGATAATTTTTCTGGAATGGTTGTTGTTGATGAAGCATATATTGATTTTTCATCTGAGCATTCAACACTTAAATTTTTACAAAAATATCCAAAATTAATAGTATTGCAAACATTTTCTAAAATGTGGGGATTGGCGGGAGTTCGATGCGGAATAGCATTTGCACACCCAGAAGTTATTACAATGCTTCAAGCGGTAAAATCTCCGTATAATGTGAATATATTAACCGCAAGAGCTGTAAATGATGCATTAAATAATAAAGGTATAATCTATCAGCAAAGAAATATTATACTTGCTCAAAGATTATATTTAGAAAATGAATGTAAAAACTTAACAATTTCAAAAAATCCTATTTTTACAGATGTGTACCCGTCTCATTGTAACTCTATTCTTGTGCGTCTTGTACCAGAATTAGATTCAGATATTATATATGAAAAATTAAAAAATAAAGGAATTGTTGTACGAAGTTTTGGGAAAAAACAATTTTTAGAAAATTGCTTACGAATTTCGGTGGGGACACCAGAAGAAAATTTTAAAGTCGTCGAAATTTTAAAAAATATTTAATTGTTTATTTTATAACGAGAACATGTAAATTTGAAGAAAATTCAAACGCTAAAAATCTATTATTATTTAACAAAAAAACATGACAAACAATATGACAAAAAACATGACAAAAAATATAAAATTTATAAAAAATATATCTGAGAATTTTACAAATCCAAATTTTCAAAATTTTACACAGCAATTTACATTGCAAGATTTATGCAAACGAACAGGAATTGACTACACAAAAGTGTTTGAAATTGTAACAGAAATAGAAAAGAATATTGTTTTAAACGGAGATATAGAATTAAAAAATCTGACTGAAAAATTTGATGGAGTAAAACTTGATAATTTTTTAGTATCATCAGAAGAAATTAATTCTGCCGTTCAAAATATTGAAAATGAAAAACCAGAACTTATACAAGCTATAAAACAGGCTCATTCAAATATTACAACATTTCATAATACGCAAAAGCGTAATGCTACTGAAAAAATTGAAACAACGAAAGGTGTAGAATGTTGGCAAGAATTTCGTTCTATTGAAAAAGTAGGATTATATATTCCAGGAGGAACTGCTCCACTTTTTTCTACACTGTTAATGCTTGCAATTCCTGCACAAATTGCGGGTTGTAAAAAAATAGTTTTATGCACCCCTCCTCAAAAAGACGGAAAAATTCACCCTGCAATTTTAGCAACGGCACATATTGCAGGTGTTTCAGAAATTTATAAAGTGGGTGGATCGCAAGCAATTTTTGCAATGGCACACGGAACAGAAACAATTCCAAAGGTAGATAAAATTTTTGGACCAGGAAATTCTTTTGTTACTGCTGCAAAAATGAAAATATCAGGACATACGGCTATTGACATGCCAGCAGGACCAAGTGAAGTTTTAGTGTTATCTGATGAAACAGGGAATGCAGAATTTATTGCATCGGATTTGCTTTCACAAGCAGAACATGGAACAGATTCTCAAGCTGTTTTAATTACAACATGTGAAAAGGTTGCACAAAAAACACTAGAAGAAATTGAAAAACAATTATTAAAATTAGGGAGAAATGAAGTAGCACTTGAAGCTTTAAAATCAAGTTTTATTGTAGTGTGTGAAACAGTGGAAGAAGCAATTAAAATTTCAAATGAATATGCACCAGAGCATTTAATTTTACATGTAAAAAATTGGAAAAATTTACTTTCAAATATTACAAATGCGGGATCTGTGTTTTGTGGAGAATTTACACCAGAATCAGCAGGAGATTATGCCAGTGGGACAAATCATACATTACCCACTAGTGGATTTGCACGAAGTTTTTCGGGGGTATCGGTTGAAAGTTTTGGAAAATGGATAACATTTCAGCATATTACACAGCAAGGAATTGAAAATTTAGGAAATACTATAGAAATTATGGCAGAAGAAGAGGGGTTAGATGCACATAAAAATGCAGTTGTTGTAAGAAGAAAATATTAATAAAAAAACATGAAAAAAATATTATTTTTAGACAGAGACGGAACATTAATTTTTGAACCACCAGTTACATTTCAGGTAAATACACTTGAAGAAATGTTTCTATTGCCAAATGTAGTTTCATCGTTAAAACAATTTGTAGAAAATGGCTTTGAACTTATTTTAGTAACAAATCAGGATGGGCTGGATACAGATGCAAATCCACGAAAAAATTATGAAAATATTAATAGCAAATTATTTCATATTTTAGAAACGGAACAAATTAAGTTTTCAGAAATTTTTGAATGTCCACATTTTGAAAAAGATAATTGTAATTGTAGAAAACCAAAAACAGGAATGGTAGATGCATATCTTTTAGAAAATAGAGGGAAAATAGATTTTGCAAATTCTTACATGATTGGAGATAGCGAAAGAGATTTAGGATTAGCAAAAAATATTGGAATAATTGGATATAAAATTGATTTTAACGCAAATCCAGGTGATGAATTTTCATGGAAATATATTACTTCGGAAATTTTACACAAACCTCGAAAAGCAGAGTATTCACGACACACAAAAGAAACAAAAATATCTGTTGAATTAAATTTAGACGGTTCTGGAAATTATGATATAAAAACTGGTCTAAACTTTTTTGACCATATGCTGGAACAAATTGGAAAACATGGAAATTTTGATTTAAAAATTTCATGTAACGGAGATTTAGAAATAGACGAACATCATACTATCGAAGATGTTGCAATTGCTCTTGGAAATTGTTTTAAAGAAGCTCTTGGTGATAAACGAGGAATTGCACGATATGCAGATAGTTTTTCTACACAAAAAATATTGCCAATGGACGAATCGCTAGCGACTGTTTCTATTGATATTTCTGCACGGCCAGAATTGGTTTTTTCTGCACCAAAAATGCGTGAATATGTAGGGGATTTTCCAACTGAATTACTAAAACATTTTTATCAGAGTTTTTGCATTGCATCTGGAATAAACATGAATATGAAGCTCGAAGGAGAAAATACTCATCATATTGTAGAAATTTCATTTAAAGCCTTTGCACGATGTTTACGAGAGGGAGTTAAAGTGTCTGGAAATGATATTATCTCAACAAAGGGAGTATTATAAAAAATTATAGTTTTGAAAAATCATGAAGGTATAGTATGGTGCGTTTTGAAAACATGCAATAGAGTTCTTATAATATAATATGAAAAAAAACGCAGTATCTTTATCTGAAATTATCACAAATATTCTTGCTGGATTAACAGTCAGTTTTGTTGCATTAAGCCTTGGTGCTGCACTTGGAATTTTATCAGAAAGAGGGGCTTTCGTGGGAATGCTTTCAGCTGCTGTTGCAGTAATTATAACGGCAAGTATTGGAGGAACAAGAGTAAAATGTTCAGGACCAACCGCTCCATTAACCGTAATAACAGCAATAATTGTTGGATTCGCACATGATGAACTCTTACAATCTGTTCCAACGGCAAATGCTGATCATTTTATAAATATAGTATTGTTTTTAACAGCAGGAATTTTATTGTTAATGGCTTTATTTAAAACAGGAAAATATATTCAATATATCCCAAATGTCGTAGTTTCGGGGTTTATGAACGGAATTGCACTCCTTATTTGGATAGACCAAATACAAAAACTTTTTGGACTTGGAGGAAAAACTTCGTTTGAAGGGGATTTTTTACAAAATATTTTTATTGTTATAGGAACTCTTGCATTGTCATTTGCTGTTCCTGCACTTGCAAATAAATATGCTCCAAAATATAAAAACTATATTTCAGGAACTTTGTTTACATTGGTAATAATGACTACTATTGCAATATTTTTTGATTTTCATGTAGAAAAAATTGTATTAGGGGAAAGTTTAAATTCTTTTTCTGATATTACTGCTTTAATTTCTGCACAATTACCAAGGGTTTCAGATTTTTCAATTCAAATATTATTGCTTGCACTTCCGTTTGCTTTTCAATTATCTGTTTTAATTTATTTGGATACATTATTAACCAGTTTAATTTTAGATAAAATGCTAGGAGAGCCAACAAAACGATCAAAAGAATTGATGGCACAAGGTGTTGCAACAGCAGCAGTGGCAAGTTTTGGAGGACTTCCTGGGGCACAAGCAACAATTCGATCAGTTTTATTAATAAAAGAAAATGCAACAATGCGTCTTGCAGGAGTTATGGTTGGAGTTTTTGTATTGATAGAATTAGTTCTTTTTCAGGATATTTTAGGATTTATTCCGCAGGCTGTATTTTCAGGAATTTTATTTAAAGTTGGGTATGATGTATTAGATGTAAAGCCATTTACACTATATCTTGGTGAACTACTTTCTAGAAAATTAAATTTTTTTACTGGAATCTTTTTATCTCACAAAGAAGATAAAATATTCGTAACACATAGAGAAATGTTTTTAATTCTCTTAACTGTAATTTTAACTATTGCATTTGATTTAATTACCGCAGTTGGAGTATCGACACTTCTGTTTTATTTTATAAACAAGGTTATTTCGAAGCATAACCCAATGAGAGATTTAAAGAGTTCTACAGAATCAGAGGTGTTAAATAAAGAAGATTAATAATATTGTCTTTGTAAAAATACTATTATAAGTTTTCTGTATTATTCTTTTTAAATTCTATATGAATATAATTTTAATGGTTCTTTTTGTAACATTTCCATTCCTTTTTTATGTAGTATTTGGATCTGATGGATTAGTTATTGGATTTTTTCTTGATATGTTATTGCTTATTTTTGGAGTACGAATAGTACGGCAAAATACGGTTAAGCTTGTAGAATTTCTTGGAAAATTTAATAGGATTTTACGTCCTGGGTTCAATGTTATTATTCCATTTTTAGAATGGACAAGAGATCAAGATTTATATAAAACAAATTTTCATGTTTTTGTAGATGGTCTTACAGGGGATAATGTTTCGGTTGGGATTGGATTAAATGTTGTCTATTTTGTAAAAAACGATGACGAAAGTATTTTTCAATCGATATATGAAATAGATAATCCAGAAATATTAATTCGCGCTACAATAGATGAGCAACTAAGAGCTATGATTTCGACATTTACGCATAAGGAAATTTATACAAAACGACATGAGATGGGAGATTCTATTGAAGAGGCATTACGAATTAAATTGGATCAATTTGGATACACGCTTGATTCTATTCAAGTTCAAGATATTCAATTAGATGCACTTGTTTTAAAGGCTTTAAATAGAATTATTGAAACTGAAAAAATGAAAGAAGCGGCATTGAATGAAGCAGAGGCAAAACGAATTACAATGGTGAAAGAGGCAGAAGCAGATAAAGAATCTAAAAAATTA
This sequence comes from uncultured Candidatus Altimarinota bacterium, assembly GCA_947311245.1. GTDB lineage: Bacteria > Patescibacteriota > Gracilibacteria > CAIRYL01 > CAIRYL01 > SZUA-1403. The sequence goes on along the minus strand of CAMZKJ010000028.1, from coordinate 25,306 downwards.
TTAGGAGAAGGGATGGCAGAGCAAAGAATGGCTATATCAAAAGGGTTTAAAGAGTCTATTGATGAAATAAAAGCTTCTGATCCCTCTCTTACAGGAAAGAATATTTTAAAATTTTTATTAGATTCGGCACGTATTGAAACACTTGAAAAAGTTGGGAAAAATAACTCAAAGGTTATTTATTTAAATGAAAATTTAGAAGCGACGTCTGGAGCATCTCGAGTAGAAAAATTTTTAGCAGATAAATAATAATACCAATAATAATATCAAGAGTTGTATTAAGAGTAATATTAATAAGTAATATAAAAAATACACCTTTAGATTTTTAATTCTAATAGGTGTATTTTTTATAATTTTTATGCATACAAATAAACTTGCTGATTTATTTGTGATTGATGCTAGTGTTAGATTTTACTTGATTTAATTGCAGTTTTGCAAAGGTTTCGCCAGTCATATGGAAATCTATAGTTTTCATATGCTCGAATGATTGTAGCGAAAATAGACCATGGAGTTTGTTTGTAATACATAAACGAATTTCCATTTTCTAAATTAGGATTATAATTCTCTAAAATATCAAGTGGGAAATCGTGTGCAACAACTGGAATTACTCCTTTTGCGAGTGCATGTTTTACTTCTCGTATTGTTTCTTTGTCTTGCGAAAAAGTTAGTAAAATATCAGATACTTCATATACACTCATATACTCTTCTTCATCTATAATGGCACATAAAGCGGAATGATCTTCTGCAAAAGCCATTGCAATGTCTTTATGTTTTTCAGATGCATTTGCTCGAATTACAATTTGAAATCCCATATCAGATAAACCTGGTAAAAGCGCTGCCCATAAATCTGCATTATTTTCATCGAAAAGTGGAGTTGTTATACAAACGATAAAATGATTTTTATCTTCGTATAGTTTATGTTTTTTTTGAAACTTTTCTTTAATAGTAAGTATCGCTTTTTTTGGTTTTTTCTTAAATGTTGCAGTTTGTGTTGCAGTGTTTATTGAAGTTTTTGCTGTTTGCATAAAATAAGGTTTTAGATATGTATATATATGTATATTATTTTTATTGTAATGTTTTTTCTGAACTGTTACTGTTCATATAATTGTATCAGATATTTAACAGTTATTCAATTATCTGCTCTTGCATATTTATAAGAAATATATTGTAATAATATAAAAAAATACTATGAATACTGAAAACACTCCTAAAAAAATATTGCTAATAGATATATCTCATATGTTTTTTCGTGCATATTATGCATTTCCACGAAATTTAAGAGATGAAAATGGCGAACCGATTAATGCAATTTTTGGAGTTGCTCAAATTTTACTTTCGGCAATAGAGACTCATAAACCTGATTATATTTTTGGAGCAAAAGATTTAGGAAAAAAAACTATTCGTTCTGAAAAAATGCCAGAATACAAAGGACATCGACCAGAAATAGATGATGATTTACGAGTGCAAATTCCGCGTGTATATGAAATGTTGTTAAGCTGGGGAATGCCGATTTATTCAGTGGAGAATTATGAAGCCGATGATGTTATTGCATCAATTGCAAACATGTATGATGGAAATCCTGATTTTAAGGTAGAAATTTTAACGGGAGATGCTGATGCATTTCAATTAATTTCAGATAATATTTCTGTATTAAAACCAAGTAAAGGAGAAAATATTGAATTTACTCGAGATGTTTTATTTGAAAAAAAAGGATTATATCCTGAAGAAATTATAGATTTTAAAGGAATGGCAGGGGATACCTCTGATAATTTAAAAGGTGTGGCAGGTGTTGGTGAAAAAGGAGCAATAACATTTATTAGGGAATATGGTAATTTAGAAAAAATTTACGAAGCCATAGAATCGGGTTTAGTGAAAGGCGCAAAACAAAAAAAAATGATTGCGGGAAAGGAAGATGCCTACTTTACAAGAGATATGGCTCGATTGTATAAAGATTTACAAATTGAAGAGTATAGTCTTGATGATGGATATTTAAATGATTTTACAATTGATGTTGCGTGTATGTATTTCGAACAAGAGCTTGGTTCAACTACTCTGCAAAATAGAATTAAAGCAATTTTTAATTATGAAGAAGAAACTGAAGAAACTATTAAAAATACAGATGCACAAAGTGAATTATTTTAATAAAATTTTTAAAACTCGTTTTGTTTTATCATTTTTATCGGTAAAGCTTTCAGATTTATACTTTGGATAGTTCAATTGAATGTAAAGATGAGCCATTCTTCGTTCTTGTGCACCTAAAAATGGCATAACCTGTGGTTCAGAATATTTTTCAATATTTTTAATTTTTTCTTGAATAATAGAAATTATTTTATCTTCTTTTTTTTGTTTATATCCGTCTATATCAAATATAACAAATTCATCTTTTGAAAGTCCTTTGTTTAGTAATATAAGCGTTAAAATAGATTGCATTGCATTTATATTTTGTCCTCTATATCCAATTAATTTTGGAATATCTGCATGAGGAATTAAATTTATCCAAATTTTATTGTCTTTTTTTTCAACAGTTAGCGATGAAAAGTTTATATGTAAAGATGTAATAAATTCGACTGTAATGTCTTTTATATCAGAGTTTTTCATACTTTAAAGTTAATATAACTATAGAGATTCTTAATTATCTAAATTTTATCATAAATTCTCTTGAAATTGAAAGAAAAGATTAGTAAGATTTATGAGTTGTTATTAAAAATATTGGATAGAAGGTTTATAGCATTTTGGCGATGTGGCCAAGTGGTAAGGCAGGAGCCTGCAAAGCTTTTATCGTCGGTTCGAGTCCGGCCATCGCCTCCAAATTTTTAACATACAATGCCGAGATGGCGAAATTGGTATACGCGAAGGACTTAAAATCCTTTGAGGTTTGTCCCTCGTGTGGGTTCGAGTCCCACTCTCGGCACCATCTTTATAACTCAGTCAGGCTTGAATAAGTCTGATTTTTTGTTTTATTTTTTGTCTGCATAGTTCAATGGATAGAATACCTCCCTCCTAAGGAGTAGATTCTGGTTCGATTCCAGATGCGGATACCACACAATTTAAATTTGCACTTACTGCGTAAAAGAGTATAATTTCTTCAATATTTTTTGAATATAATTATACTCTTTTTTTACTTTAAAATGACTCAATATTATGGATCAGAAACAAAAAAATCATTAGAAAATTTCCCAGTATTTACTCTTACTGTAGATTTTAAAATTATATACGCATTGGCAGAAGTGAAAAAAGCTGCAGCGAAAGCAAATGCAAGACTTGAAAATATTCCACAAGAAATTTTTAATGCAATTTGCTCTGCGTGTGATGAAGTATTAACAGGAAAACATGATTCACAGTTCGTTACATCTGCTATTCAAGGAGGAGCAGGAACATCTATTAATATGAATGTAAATGAAGTTGTTGCAAATAGAGCTTCTGAAATTTTAGGAAAAGAATTTGGATATGTAAGCGATTTAGAGCATGTAAATTTTGCACAATCTACGAATGATACCATTCCAACTGCTATTAAAATAGCGTCATATAGACTTCTTGAGCAGATAGTATCTGAATTAAAATTATTAGCAGAATCATTCTCTGTAAAAGGAGATGAATTTTTAGATGTATTAAAAATTGGACGAACTCACTTACAAGATGCTGTTCCAATTTCGTTGGGGCAAGAATTTAATGCCTATGCTGTATGTGCTTCTCGTGGGGCTATACGACTTGAAAATTTATTAGAAGAGGGGATATTAAGTGTAAATATGGGGGGAACTGCTATTGGTTCTGGAATTGGATCATCTCAAGCATTTATAGATGAAGTTGTAATAGAGTTACAAAATATCACAGAATTACCGATTGTTTCTGCTGATAATTTGGTTGATGCAACACAAAATTTAGATATATTTACAGATATTTCTGGGCGGGTGAAATCTGTTTTTTCTGGTCTTTCAAAAATTGCGAATGATTTAAGAATGATGTCGGCAGGACCAGTTGGAAATCTTAATGAAATTAATTTACCAGAACGGCAAAAAGGCTCGTCTATTATGCCGGGAAAAATAAACCCTGTTATGCCAGAGCTTATTAATCAAATATATTTCCAAATTATAGGAAACGATGCGACTATTACGGAAGCTGTTGGGTCAGGTCAATTTGAACTTAATGTAATGGGGTCTGTTCTTGCATTCAATTTAATACAATCGTTGGAATTGGCAAAAAATTCTCTTCGTCTATTTAGAACATTATGTGTTGATGGAATTACAGCAAATAAAGAACGATGTGCTGAAAATTTAGAAAAAAGTTTTTGTATGGTTACAGCATTAAATCCATATCTTGGATATTATAAAGCTACAGAAATTGCAAAAGAATCTATTCAAACTGGGAAAAGTATTAGAGAAGTAACATTGGAAAAAGGCTTATTAACATCTGAAGAGCTTGATACTATTTTAGATGCATCAAAAATGATTACTCCTAAATAATCTAAATAATATGTTTAAAGCTAAAAAATCTTCATCTTGATTTTTAAATTTTTTTAGTCTACTATACTCATTATAGGTACTCTCTTATATTTTTTTACTCTTACTGTTTATGTCGTCTTACATTGATAATAAAGAATTTTTGAAGCAAAATGACCCAGAATTGTATGATTTGATAAAATTAGAAGAAAAACGAGAATTTGAAGGGATGGAGCTTATCGCTTCTGAAAACTATGTTTCTCCAAGTGTTTTTGCATGTAATGGATCTATCCTTACAAATAAATATGCAGAAGGATACCCAGGGAAACGATATTACGGAGGATGTGAAAATGTTGATAAAGTCGAACAAATCGCAATTGATCGATTATTAAAATTGTTTCCAGGTGCTACACATGCAAATGTTCAACCGCATTCTGGTTGTCCAGCAAATGATATTACATATGCTGCAATCTTAAAACCAGGAGACTGTGTATTAGGAATGGATCTTGGTCATGGAGGACATTTATCTCATGGGCATCCAGTTACAAAAATTGCACAAACATATCGATTCGTTCGGTATAAAATGAAGGATATTGACACAGGTGAAATTGATTATGAAGCCTTACGAGAAACAGCTTTAAAAGAAAAACCAAAACTTATTTTAGCTGGATTTTCTGCTTATTCTCGAGATTTAGATTATGCTAAATTTAAATCTATTGCAGATGAAGTAGGAGCAATCACAATGATGGATATGGCACATATCGCGGGGTTAATTGCAGGAAAAGAATTAAAAAATCCATTTGACTATGGTTTTGATATTGTAACTTCTACAACACATAAAACTCTTCGTGGACCAAGAGGAGGAGTGATTTTAACTTCAAATGCAGAAATTGCAAAAAAAATTGATAAAATGACGTTTCCTGGTATGCAAGGGGGACCTCACATGCATACAATCGCTGCAAAAGCTGCAGCATTTGCAGAAGCAGCAACTCCTGAGTTTAGAGAATATGCAACACAAATTCGAAAAAATGCGAAAGCAATGGAAGCTGTATTTAAACAAAGAGGTGTACGAATGATAGCAGGAGGAACAGATAATCATTTATTTTTAATTGATACGATTGCAAGTTTTAATGCAAGTGGTGCTGAAGCGGAAGCTGCACTTGATAGTATTCATATAACATTAAATAAAAATGCTATTCCAGATGATCCAAGAGGACCATTTGATCCTTCAGGAGTTAGACTTGGTACACCAGCTATGACAACAAGAGGATTTAAAGAAGCTGAATTTACAAAAACAGCCGAAATTATTTGTGATGCTATTGAAGGGAAAGATGATGCAGATCTATTACAAAAACTTGCAGAAGAAGTAAAAGCAATGTGTATTACTTTTCCTGTTCCAGGAGTATAAAAAATATTTTTACTTATCAAAAAAGTCTCTTATTATATTTATATGTATAATGAGGGATTTTTTTTACATGAATTTCTATTTTAAAACCATAAAGGTGTGGTAAAATTGTAGTATATTGTAAATTTCCCTTTTTTTATGGCACGAAAAAAAATATCAAAAAAAATTAAACAAGAAATTTGGGCAATTGTTTCAATAGCATTTGGTATTTTAATAATGCTTGCCTTATCAGGAAGTTTAGGACTAGCAGGCGAGTGGATAAATTTATTGTCATTGCGTCTTTTTGGTTTGGGAGTATGGATTTTCCCAATAGTCTTAATTTTTATTGGAATTGCATTGTTTTTAAATAGTATTATTAAATTTTCGAAATCGTCTATTTTAGGAATTTTATTATTATTTTTTTCAATTCAAGCATTATTACAGCTTTCAACTTTAGAAATTTCTTCGTTCTTACATACTTCATCTGATGTATCAAATTTTGAAAGAGGTGGAATTTTTGGCGTATCGGGAACTCTTTTATTTTTAATGTTTTTTGGAACTATTGGTTCAAAAATAATTTTTACAACACTATTTATTATAGGATTTTTAATTACATTTCAGCTGTCTTTAACAGGGATATTTGCTACACTTTGGCTTGGAATTGTTGGATTGTTTACGCCTAAACCATTAACAAAGTCAGAAATTAAGGCAAAAGAAAAAGCACTAAAACTTCAAGAAAAATTAAGAGAAAAGGCTGAAAAATTAGAAATAAAAAGGGGATTAGTTGGCTTGGAGCCACAAAAAAATCAAGAAGAATTATTAAAAAAATCGGAAGAATTACAAAAGAGTATAGTAAAAAATTCTGATAATAAAATTGAAGCTGTAAAATCAAGTAAAAATAATCAAAACTTATTTGAAATAAATAGAGGAAAAGAAGAGCAAGAATTATTAGAGTTGCAAGATACACAAAAAAAATATTCTCGCCCAGAGCATCAAAGTTTTTCACAATGGGTTCCTCCTTTGATGAGTTTTTTAGAAAAAGTATCTCCTGCCGCGCAGGTTTCAGACAAAGAGTTACATGCTATTGGTTCAAAAATAGTTGAAAAATTGGGATATTTTAAAATTGGAGTAAAAATGAAAAGTGCCTTTGTAGGGCCAACCGTTACTCAATTTGCATTAAAACCAGAAGAAACGGTAAAATTAAGTAAAATAACAAGTTTAAAAAATGAACTTGCACTGGCGTTATCTGCAGAAAATGTACGAATAGAGGCACCAATTGTTGGAAAAAATTTAGTAGGAATCGAAATTCCAAACAGAGAACGCTCTACTGTTTTTATGCGAGAAATTATTAATTCTAAAAATTTTAAAGAAGCAAAAGGAGATTTACGACTTTGTTTAGGAAAAGATGTTTCTGGTGAGGCACAAATTGAAGCATTGGAAGATATGCCTCATTTATTAATTGCAGGAGCTACGGGGTCTGGAAAATCGGTTGGAATGAATAGTTTTATAATTTCAATGTTATATGAAAATTCTCCTTCAGATTTACGATTTATAATGGTAGATCCAAAAAGAGTTGAGCTTATGCCATATGAAGGAATTCCACATTTATTAACGCCTATAATTACAGATGATGCAAAAGCACTTTCTGCATTGCGATGGAGTGTTGCAGAAATGATGAGAAGGCTCGATGATTTTTCAAAAGTAGGAGCTCGAAATATTAAAGAATATAATGATGTAATGTTATCTCGAGCATTAAAACAAGAAGCCGAAAAACAAGAAAAAATAATAAAAATAGAAAAAGAATTAAGAAGTGGCTTAGAAGAAAAATTAAAAGGAGAGAACATATTTGAGACAACTTCATCGGAGGAATTTGAAAAAATATTTCAAGAAGAATTTAAAATTATAAAAGCAAATATAGATGATGAATTTTTAGCAAAAAAACAGTGGAAGAAAATTCCTAAAATTGTAATTATTATAGATGAGTTGGCCGATTTAATGATGCGTGAGCATAAAAAAGAAACAGAAGCAATGATTTGTCGAATAGCACAAATGGCTCGAGCTGTAGGAATGCATTTAATTATTGCGACACAAAGACCATCTGTCGATGTAATTACAGGTATTATTAAAGCTAATATTCCAACACGAATTGCATTTTCTGTAACGAGCTCTATTGATTCTCGAACAGTTATAGATTCTATTGGTGCAGAAGATTTACTTGGAAAAGGAGATATGCTATTTACAAATGCATCTCTTTCAAAACCAAAACGAATTCAAGGAATTTATATTTCAGGAAAAGAAATAGAAAAAGTTGTGAATCATTTAAAATTAAATATTTCAGATGAAGATTTTTTCTCTTCATGTATTTCATTAGATGATGCACCTGATAGCGTTGATGTACCAGGATTTTCTCCTCAATCAAATACAAATCAAGATGATCGTATGGAGGAAGCGTTAGAAGTGGTGAGGTCTACAGGAAAAGCATCTGCTTCATTATTACAAAGACGACTTTCTATTGGGTATGCGCGAGCTGCACGAATATTAGATGAGATGGAAGAATCTGGTGCAATAGGGCCAAGTAAGGGAGCAAAACCGAGAGATATATTCTTGTAATTATTTTAAATAAATAAATAAACTAGAGATTTTATAAAAAAATATGTAATATATCGGTATATTTAGAATATAGTATTTTACAATTTATATGAGCAACACTACGCAATCTATCGCAATTATAGACTTTGGAAGTCAGTCTATGCATTTATTGGCAAATAAAATTCGTAACTTAGGAGCTCATAGTATTATTGTAAATTCTGATATTACAGCAAAAGAATTAACAGAAAAAAATGTTGCAGGAATTATTATTTCAGGAGGACCAGATTCTGTATATTTAGAAAATTCTTTATCGGTAGATACTGAAATTTTTGAATTAAATATTCCTATTTTAGGAGTGTGTTATGGTCATAATTTAATAGCAGATTATTTTGGTGGAACAGTTCAACCTGCACAAGTAGGGGAATATGGAAAAATTGAATTAGATATAATAAAAACGAATTCAGCAATTTTTTCGCAAAAAAATAAAATTCCAAAAAAATCTATTACATGGATGACACATGGAGATGAAGTATCTGAATTACCAGAAAATTTTGAAATTATTGCATCTACAAATGATTGTAAAATTGCAGCAATGGAAAATACAAAAAAGAAAATATTTGGATTTCAATATCATCCAGAATTGAGCCATAGTGAGTTTGGCGTAGATATGTTGGAAAATTTTATAGAAATTTGTGGAGTGTCAGGAGACTGGACACTTAATGATTTTATAGATAACGAAATTATAAAAATTAGAAAACAATGTGAAGGAAAAAAAGTTTTTCTTCTTGTTTCTGGAGGAGTTGATTCGAGTGTTTGTTTTGCACTCCTTACAAAAGCATTAGGAAAAGATAGGGTTTTTGGATGCCTTGTGGATCATGGAATGATGCGATTAAATGAAGGGATTGAGGTAACTGAAATGCTTGCAGAAGCAGGATTTGATTTACATACAGAAGAAGCATCGGAAAAATTTTTAAAAAATCTTGCAGGATTATTTGACCCTGAAAAAAAACGAAATTCTATTGGAAATGACTTTTTAGAACTTCAAGCAGAAATTGCAGAACGTATGAATTTAAATCCAAATGAGTGGTTACTGGGACAAGGAACTATTTATCCAGATACCATTGAAAGTGGGGCTACAAAAAATTCTGATAAAATCAAAACACATCATAATAGGGTAGAGCGAATTCAAGTTATGATAGAGCAGGGATTAATAATTGAACCTATTGTAGATTTATATAAAGATGAAGTACGAAAAGTTGGAACACTTCTCGGCTTATCGGATAAATTAATTTCTCGACATCCATTTCCTGGACCAGGTTTAGGTGTTCGTATATTATGTGCAGAAACTGAAAATCTTGTAGAAAATGCTGAAAATCTTGAAACGAAGATACATACAATAGTAAAAAATAAAAATTTTAAAAAAATATCAGCAAAAATATTACCAATTAAATCGGTTGGAGTAGAAGGAGACAAACGAAGCTATAAGCACCCCGTTGTGTTATACCCAGAAAATACCACAACATTACCAGACCTTACATCTAAAAATTTAGAACTTTTAGGAAATCTTGCGAGTGATATTGCAAATAGTATTGTTGAAATTAATAGAGTACTTATAAGTGTTTCGGGAAAACAAAATCCTGAAAAATTTACCGTAGAAAAATCTGAAATGACAAAGAAACGAATTGCAACCCTTCAAGTCTGTGATGGAATTGTAAGAAATGCGATTTTTGGAAGAGAGGATTGTAAGCATATTTGGCAATTCCCAGTTGTGCTTGCTCCTGTATTTGTTAATAGCAAAGAATCTATTATATTGAGACCAATAGAAAGTGAGAATGCAATGACTGCAATTGCAGCACCTTTGCCAAATGATGTATTAGAACAAATTGTTTCAGAAATTCAAAAAGAAGTTCCTGAAATTGAATCTATTTTTTATGACCTAACAGGAAAACCACCAGGAACTATTGAGTGGGAGTAAAAAATATTAAGTAAAAAATATTAATCTGTAAAATAGAAATTAAATAAAAAAGACCAGACTGTAGAAGTTTGGTCTTTTTTATTTAAGAGTACCTTATATTCCAAGTTGAGATAAAATATCATCTGGATTATTATTTTCTTGTGCTTTTCTTTCTGCATCTTGAAGAGCTTTTCTTTTTGCTTTTTTTTCTGCATCAAGTTTTGCTATTTCTTCCGCTGTTAATTTAGGAGCAGGTTCTTTTTTTCCACCTCGAGCTGCAGCTGCGGCTTCCATTTTACTATATTTTTCATCGATTTCTTTTAGTTTTCGAATTTCCGTATCAAGAATATCTTCAAGTTCTTTTACTTGTTCTGGTGTCATTACAGGTAAAACCTGTAACCAATAATTCCGTTCAGAATTATTCATTGACTTACTATTCTTAATTTTCTCAACTAAATCAGGATATTTTTCCTTTGTTTCATCTGGAATAATAAGAGCTACATCATCTTTTTTTGTATTATCAGGCATAGTGTTTATTTTTAGATTATTATTAAAGTTTATTTAAATTTATTAAAGTAAACTTACTTCTGTTCAGTATACAGTAATTATAGTAATTCTTCAAATTTTTTTAATATAATTATTGCTGATTTTTTCCAATTATATTTTTTAACCTGTATTTTTCCTGATTCTATTAATTTTTCTTCTAACCACTTATTTTTAACTAATTCTTGCATTTTTTCAGCTAACATATTTATATCATTTGGATTAAAATAAATAGCTGCATTTTCACAAATTTCAGGAATACATGAAGAATTTGACGCAATTACAGGTGTATTCATAGCCATTGCTTCAAGTGGGGGGATACCAAAACCTTCATATAAACTTGGAAATATATAACATTTCGCATTTTTATATAATTGTAATAATTCTCTTTCTGGAACTAATCCTGCTAAAATAATATTTTTTTCTAAATTATTATTTTTAATATAATTTATTACATCTGGATATAATGGATTTGGTTTTCCCGTTAATACTAATCTGTAATTTTTATTATTTTTTAGAAATAAATGAAATGCTTTTACAAGTGTAATAACATTTTTATGCTCTCTGTGTTGCCCTGTATATAAAAAATATTTAGATTTTTCCGTAATTTCAATTTCACTTTGTAACTTTTCTTTATATTCAAAAAACTCTTCTCCAACTGCATTATGAGCTATAGTAATTTTTTTTGCATCAATGTTTTCATCAGTAATAATATCATCTTTTGTATTTTGAGAAACTGTTAATATATGTTTTGATTTTTTTAATGCATGTCGTAAAATTTTAAAATATATAAACCTATGAAAAAATGAATTCATTTTTTTTCCTGGAAATTTTGAAAGTGTTAAGTCATGAACGGTTACAACAAATTTTTTATTGAAAAAATATGGAACATTAAAATGTGGAAACCAAAAAATATCAGCATGAATTTTATTTAATTTTTTTAAAAATATTGTTTGTTCCTGCACTGAGTACATTTTTTCATTTGCCTCTAATAGTTGTATGTTTATATTCGCGTATAAAGGATTCTTTTTTATTTCAGATAGAAAAACATCATATTGTTCTGTTGCTAGAAATAATGTAAATTTCCAATCTGGTTTTAGTACTAAAAATTGTTTTACCAGTTCATGTGTATATCTTCCTATTCCTGTAAATTTTGGAGAAAATATTCTTGCGTCTATACAAAGGTGCATATTTTATAAATTATATAGTGTTTTTTATTTAACATAACACAAGATACATTGTGTTATGTTAAATGAAAGTGTTCATTAAGTCCTCTTGTTGTTCCTATAATAATTTCTTTTTTATTACAAACCTCACAAATTAAAGAAATATCATTTTTATTTTTTTTAAATTTAATATCAGGAATATCTGTACTATTGTTTACTTCATCTATATCTAAAATATCTGTTATTTTTTTACAATGTTTACAATAAAATGCAATATCTTCATCATTCTCTTTTGGGATAAAATCTGGTTTTGCGTTTAAGCTAAAATCTTTTTTATCGAGATTAATTAAGCCATCATAATCAATTTGAGTTTCTTCAATAAGAATATCATCCTCTTTATCTGTTAAAAAATTATAACTTAACTTTTCAGATGGTGTTAAGGAATTATATTTCTTATTTTTATCATTTTTCTTATTTTTTCTTAATTCATTCATATAATAGGTAATTATTTTATGTGTTATATTTTTCTACTTGCAAAGATATATTAGAAATATTTACATCTTTCGCATCTTTCTGTTTTTTTTCTTTTGGTTTTTCTGGAATATAATTTTTTGAGATAAGTAAGCCAAACAATGAGAAGCCATACGAAAAAAACAGCAACATTCCACCAAATGAAATACGAGCTTGTGGGTTATAATTTAAAAGCTCATATAATGCAGATGTTTGCAATATAAGAGTATAAAGACCTATAATTAAGAGTAATAAAAATGCGTAATAATTAGGGAGTTTTAAAAAATATTTTTTATAAAAAAACGTTTCTCTTATAGATATCAATATAATAAATGAACTGAATAGAGACAGCATAAATCCTATAATCGTGAATTTACCAAAAATATTAAATAATCGTAATCCTTCATAAAACCACGGTAAAAAAAGCGAAATAAAACCAATAATTGCGAATATAAATAATACTTTACGCCCAAATGGAAGAGTTAAAAAGTGTTCTATAATTTCAAACAAAGTAGATGGTTTTTCTGGTTTTTTATACATTTCTCGTTTATATCTAAATAATTATTTTTCGTATTTTATTTTTTTACAGCTCATGATGTTTTTTTAGAGCAGAAATCCCTGGAAGCATTTTCCCTTCTAAAAACTCAAGCATTGCTCCACCTCCTGTTGAAATATGGGAAAATTTATTTTGATCAAATCCAAATCGATTAATTGCATCAACACTGTCTCCTCCTCCAACAATAGTAATATTATTATTGCTTTCAATAGCTTTCCCTAATGCTTTTGTTCCTTCTTCAAATGGTGAAAATTCAAATAATCCAGCAGGTCCATTCCAAATAATCGTTTGAGATTTAGCAATGACCTCAGAAAATCGATTAATAGTTTCTGGGCCAATATCAAGAATTTTTTCACCATCATTCATTTTTTCTCCTTTTGTTCTATTTAAAATTCTTGTTTCTGCTGTTTCTGAAATTTCTTTTGAAACAACAAAGTCTCGAGGAAGCATAATTTGGCATGCTTCTTCTCCTGCATCTTGTAAAATTTCTAATGCAATACTTGCTTTATCTAATTCTACTAATGAATCTTTTACATTGTACCCTTTTGCATTAAAAAAAGTATTTGCAAGTCCTCCTCCAATTAAAATGGTATCTGCAATTGGTAAAAAATTTCGAATAACTCCAATTTTTGTATCTATTTTTGCTCCACCAATTACAAGAGTGAGTGGCTTTTTTTTATTTACAAATATATTTTTCAAGGCTTCAAATTCTTTTTCAACAAGAAATCCCATCATTGATGGTAAAAAATGAGTTACTCCTTCTACAGAGGCATGAGCTCTATGTACACATCCAAATGCATCTTGTACAAAGAAATCCATATTTTCTGCTAATTCTCGTGAAAAAGGTGCAAGATTATGCGTTTCATCAGAGTAAAATCGAGTATTCTCTAGCAGTAAAACTTCTCCAGGTTTTAGATTTTTTTTTGCACTTTGAACATCATCTCCTATACAAGTATCCAGTTTTGTAACTGTTTTTCCAAGTAAATCTTCAAGTCTTTTGGCTATAGGATTTAATCGTAATGTTTCAACAACTTTTCCTTTCGGTCGCCCAAGATGAGATAAAATAACAACTGAACAATCATTTTCTAATAAATATTGAAGAGTTGGAATTGCTGCTTTAATTCTTGAATCGTCATCAATTTTTCCATCTGTCATTGGGACATTAAAATCAACTCGAATAAGAGCTTTTTTTCCCTTTAAAACACCTTTATCTTGATTAGATAATCTTCTATATAAATCATCTATAGCAACTGGAGAGTTTGACATGAAAATAAATATTAAATAATAATTTTATGATTAGAGTATATATTTTTTATAAATAATTCAACTAAATTTTATTTTTAATTATATAATATTTCCGATAAAATAGGGTAAAATTAAGGCTTGAATATTTATAAAAAGACAATGTAATTAAATATTTATTGACAAAAGTCAAATAAACTTGTATTCTGTATTTACAAATAATAACAAAATATATACACATATTACACAAACTTATGCCTTTCTCTTCTGACAACAAGAACAACAACCAAGAATCAATAATTGATTTTATTGAAGATAAAGAGGTTCATGATTTTTCAGAAAACATTAAAAGTAAAAAACGAATTATTACTGTTTCTGCAATCGCGATAGCTTTCACACTTTTTGGAGCTGTATATATTTTACCCGATTTTTTATCTGAAGCACATAGAAAGCACATGAAGTTTAGTGCAGATATAATTCGCTCTTCACACAATGAGACTATAAATTCAAAGAATATAAAATCTGAAAATTTACAAATTTTACATGGAACAGAAAATTAAGTCTTTAGAATACATAGTATTATGAATCGCCTTTTGTATATTTTGATATGCCAGTAAAAGCAGTATCAAATTGTCCAAACATCAACATAAATGAACAAATAATCACAAGAAAAGCTATCAATACTATTGCTGTTATTGTTCCACCAGAACCAAATATTTTTTCGGCAAACGACCACGACCCCATAGTTTTATACAGATAATATCGGTATTTAATAAGGGAAAACGCGAGAATAAATCCAAGTATTGCATAAAATATATTCATATTATTCTTCTAAAATTTTAGAATTACCATCAATATCTAACGGTCTTACTGAAAAATTTTTAACATTCTCTAATATAATTTCTGCATCTTTTAAACGAGATACAATTTGTAAATCCCCTCCTTCTTGAACTATAATTTTTGATTTTTTTACATAAGGGGTTTTCAATAGAGCTCCTTTTTTTACAGTAATAGTTGATTCTTTTATATATCCAGTAATTTCTGTAGTTCCCGATTCGATAACAAGTGTGGAGTTTTTTACAGATTCAAATATTTGATTTGTCCTAATATTTGCATTTTTATTTTTTACAGATTGTTTAGAAGAACCTTGTATTTTTATAACGGTTCCATCCGATTTGGTAACAGTATCTTCTGTTAAATCTGGTCTATCAATATGTGTAGTATTTATAGCATTTGTATTTTGATCTGATTCAACACATCCTGAAAACGAAACAACTCCTAAAATAGCAAATAAACTTGCTAAGAATTTAATATTTTTTATTTTTTTCATTTTTTAAATAATGTAAAAGATTTTAATAAAACTTATAACAAGAATTATAATAAAGCAGTTTGAGTATCAGAATCATTATTACTAGATTCCTCTTCGCCTAAAATACTTTGAATAACTGAAACAGAAGACACGGTATCACCTGCTGGTAATCTCATTAAAATTACTCCTTGAGTAGATCGTCCTTGAGATGGAACAGACGACGATGATAAGCGAATTGCTTGTCCAGATTTTGCAGAAAGAATTAAATCGCAATTTGAATTTTCTTCTAAAATTTTTGCAGCAACAACCAATCCCGTTTTTTTAGTAACATTAGCTGTTTTTACTCCAGCCCCTCCTCGTCCTTGTTTTCGATAAGCAGAAACTTTTGTCATTTTTCCAAGTCCATTTTGCATTACAACAAGCATTGTAGATTCATCATCGCCTTTTTTTACGATATCCATTCCTACCACTGTATCCGAAATTTTTAGTTTAATTCCACGCACTCCTGCTGCTGTTCGCCCCATGCTTCGTATTTCATCAGCTTCAAATCGAATTCCTTTCCCTTCACTTGTAATAATCATAACTTCATCTCCACTATTACAAGGTTGAACCCATTTTAATTGATCACCATCTTTTAACCCGACTGCTTTTAATCCATTTTGACGAATATTTGCAAATAACTCTGTTTCAGATCGTTTTACAACTCCTCCTTCAGTACAAAAGAATAAATATTTTCCTATATTTTTTGTGATATCAAGAATAGATGTAATAGTTTCTCCTTCTTGCATGTTTAAGAAATTTACAATTGCTTTTCCTTTTGCAGTTCTACTTGCTTCTGGAATTTCATATGCAGGAAGAGAAAATACTCGACCTTGAGAAGTAAAATATAATAAATTATTATGATTCGATGTAAATATTGAAATCATTAATTCATCATCACTTTTCGCAGCAGATCCTTGTTTCCCTTTTCCTCCTCTGGCTTGTGATTTATATGAATCAGGAGATAATCTTTTAATATATCCACTTTGAGAAAGTGTAACAATCATTGGTTCATTTGGAAGAATATCTTTTGCTGAAATTTCTCCAAGAGCATGATCAAAAATTTGAGTTTTTCGTTCATCTCCATATTGCTCTTTTATTTCAATAAGTTCTTCTGTCATTATTGCTTTTATTCGCTCTGGTTTTGCTAAAATATCTAAACAGTCATCAATAAATGCGAGCTTATCTTTTAATTCATCTTCTATTTTTTTTCGCTCTAGTCCAGCTAATGCTTGTAATCGCATTGCGAGAATTGCATTTGCTTGAATTTCAGAAAAATTAAAAACCTCCATCAATTTTTCTTTTGCAATATCTCTTGTGTTAGATGAACGAATTAATGCAATAATTTCATCGATATGATCTAATGCTTTTTTTAACCCTTCTAAGATATGAGCTCGAGCTTGTGCAATTCGAAGTTCATACTGCGTTCTTCGTGTAATAACAACTTTTCTATGTGTTAAAAATTCTTGCAAAATTGATATTAAATCAAGAAGTTTTGGTTGTCTTCCGTTATCAACTAATGCAATAAAATTACATCCAAATGAGGACTGAAGTTGAGTATTTTTATAAATTAAATTTAAAATTTTCTTTGGAAAAGAATCTTTTTTTAAATCTACAACAATTCGAATCCCCTCTTTATTTGATTCATCTCGAAGACCAGAGACTCCTTCTATAATTTTTTCTCGCACAAGATGCGCAATTTTTTCTACCAAGTTTGCCTTATTTATTTGATAAGGAAGTTCAGTAATAATAATTCTTGCTTTTCCTGTGCTTGTTTCAGTTATTTCAGCTTTTCCACGCATAATAATAGACCCTCGTCCCGTTGCATATGCAGTTTTAATAGCTTCTTTATCATAAATCTCTCCTGATGTAGGAAAATCAGGACCTTTAATAAATTGCATAATATCTTCCAACGTTGCATCTGGGTGTTTTGATAAATGCAATAATCCGTCTATAACTTCTGTTAAATTATGTGGTGGAATATTCGTTGCCATACCTACTGCAATCCCCATCACTCCATTTAAAAGAAGATTAGGAACTCGTGAAGGTAAAACAGTTGGCTCTTGATGAGACCCATCATAATTATCTTGATAATCAACTGTGTCTTTTTCAATATCAGCAAGAATAGTTTCTGTAATAGCTTGCATTTTTGCTTCCGTATACCGCATTGCTGCAGCACTATCTCCATCAATTGAACCAAAGTTTCCTTGTCCATTTACAAGCATATATCTCAAAGAGAAATATTGTGCCATACGAACCATTGCCTCATAAATTGAACTATCTCCATGTGGATGATATTTACCCATTACATCTCCCACTACAGTTGCAGATTTTCGATATTTTGCTCGAGCTGTAAGTCCATTTTTATGCATTACATATAAAATACGCCGATGAACTGGTTTTAGTCCATCTCGAACATCTGGTAAAGCTCGTGAAATAATAACACTCATCGCATATGAAATATACGATTCTTTCATTTCTTTACAGACATCTCGGTTAATCAGCCTAGGATCATGCACTTCAGGTATATCCAAGCTTATATTATTATTTTCTGTATTATTATCAGTCATTACAAATGTTTAAATTACTAAATATTTTATATATTTTTTTAATCTACAGGAATAGTATCATGTTTTTTTTATTTCTACACTTTTTTAACGATGCGAAACAGCTCAACAGCATACCCCTCTATTTTTTCAACAATTATTTCTGCATTCTTAAATTCAATAATCTCTCCTTTTCTTGGAAATCTCCCAAGTTTTTCAAGAATAAAAAATGATAAATTTTTCTCTGAATGTTCTTCTTTTTCTTCGCTATTTGTATATAAAGAAACTCCTGTTTCTTCTTCTATTTCCTCAAGTGTCATTCGTGGAGAAACTTTCCAAACTCCTTCTTTTACACTTTCTGTTTCTTCTATTTCATCTATATCTGTTTCATCTCGAATTTCTCCAAAAATTTCTTCAAAAATATCTTCCATTGTAATTAACCCTGCTGTTCCACCATGCTCATCTAAGACAATAGCAATGTGAACTTGCTGTCTTTGAAAATCTTCAAATAAATCTGAAATATTTTTAGTAATAGGTACAAAATATGGTGTTCGTAATTCTAAATTTTTTACCAATTTATTATCGCCATGGTCTTCTGATGCATTCCAAATATCTCGTAAACTTAATATTTTTACAATTTTATCAATACTTTCTTCGTACACTGGAATTCGTGAATGCGGACTTTCTTTAAATAATTCTTTTGCGCTTTGCAAAGTTGAATCCTCAGAAATACTATTAATTTTTGTTCGAGGTGTCATTACATCTGAAACCAAAGTATCTGAAAAATCTAATAAGTTTTTAATTCGTGTTTTTTCTTTTGCAGTAATTTCTCCATGCTCCTCACTCATAGAAACCATTGCTAAAACTTCTGCTTCTGAAATTCCATTATTTGAAACATCGGATGTAATAAAATCTGATAACTTTTCAAAAAACCATACAAGAGGTGCTAAGACTTTTGTAAGAAAATATAATAATGGTGATACATATAATGAAAATTTTTCATTATATGCGACTGCAAAACTTTTCGGTAAAATTTCACCAAAAAATAAAATAAGAAATGTAAGTACAAATGTTGAAATCCCCATTGCTAAATCAACATGCACTGTTTCTCCATAATTTTCAGTTACCCACATAGTTCCAAGCGTTGGAATTAAAATATTGACAGTATTACTCCCCAATAAAATAGTAATAATTACCTGCTTTTGATTCTTTTTTAAAGAAGATAAATAATTTATAAATCGCACGTTCTTTTCTACCATTTCTCTCACCTTCGACTCAGATAATGATAATATTGCACTTTCCGCTCCTGACAATACTGCAGATATAATAATTAGTATTGCTATCACAATAAACACACTGGAATCTCCCATATTAAAAATAAATAACTAAAATATATAAAAATCGTATCACAACTCATTTACCCTGTATATTATTACTTTCGTAATCGTCGTGCCTGTGCTTGTTCAATTCTTTTTTTATCGTCACAATATTTTTTTATAGAAAAAGAAAAATACCCTAAAAATAAAAGAATATGAATAGAGAACAAAATAAAGCTTGTTATTTCTGAAATTCCTCCTTCTCCATTAATCCATATAAAAAGCAATGCAAAAAATGCCAATAGAGTAAAAATACTTTTTCTCTGTTTTCCATGTTTTTTTACTAATTTTGCTCCAAATTTTTCCAATATAATCGGTGCAAAAAATGCAAAAATTATTGTAAAAATAGCATAATATAAAAATAAATCAGCCGTATTCATAATAGATATATTAGAGAATAAAAACTATTCGCAACTGCCACCACAAAATAACGATTTGTTGTTTTCATGTTGCGTATTAGTTACAGCATAGTGAATTTTTTTATTTTTGTCATGAAGATAAAACAAATATTTCGTATCTGATGGATTTATTGCAGATCGTAAAGAAGCTTCTCCTGGATTAGATATTGCATGTGGTGGTAAATTTTTATAAATTCTTGTATTAAATTTATTATCCGCCGATAATTCTGATCGAGTAAGTGCTGAAGAATCTTTTTTTAATGCGTATCGAATTGTAGCATCTGCACCCAATGGAATTCCTTTTTCTATCCTATTCCACAAAATTCCAGAAATCACATTTGATTCTGTTTTTCCATGCGTACTTGATTCTTTCTCAATAATAGATGCCATTGTCACAATTTCATGCAATGTTTTTTGGTTTTTTCCATCAAGAATATCTAATTTTTTTGCACGCACTTCAAAAGCTTCTAACATTTTATTTGCAAAAATTTGCGGTGTTAACCCTTCTGCTTTAACTCTATATGTTGCAGGGAAAAAGTACCCCTCAAGGTATTCACGCTTGCTTAATATCGTAAAATCTGCAATAAAATCAAAATTTGAAAAATTACATGTTTTAAAAACACACATTTCAAACTCCCCTGCTTTAAAAATATTTTTTTCTGCTAATCGTGCATCTATTTCAGAAATAGTTAAACCTTCTGGAATTAAAATTTTAAGAAACTCTGCTTTTGTTGTCAGTATTTTTGCTATTTCCAGTAAGGTTTTATCATTTTGCAATTCATAAGTTCCTGCATATAATTTTGAATCTAAATTATTTTCTTTTATATATCGTAAAAAATATCGTTTTTCTGAAATTAAATTTTGTTCTTCTAGTAACTCGGCTATCTCACGGGGAGTGTCACCAGCATTTATAGTAAATAGTACAGAATCTCGTTCTGAGTAAGAATTATTTTCAGAAAAAACAGAAGTATTTATCGCCACATCATACCGATGATTATCATATAAAAAATAGACACCAATAAATAGCAACGCCCATATTATTAACTTCCACCATTGTTTTTTTTGTACTGGCTGAGGTCGTGAATATGATGCTGTAAATTTACTATTTTGCATTTTTTTATAATTAAATTTTAACTGAACAATTGTTAGAATATTCAATAAGATATGTTGTAGTCATAATACATGAATGGGGTTAGATTTTCAATCATACCAGCACAAAATCTCAATCTCACAAAAGATAAAGACATCATCGTTTCTCTCATTACTTGACATAAAAAAACTTTATATATAAGATTTATGCAAGATTTTAATGTGGATTAGTTGTAAACCTTTAATACTTATTGTATAATAATAGCAATGATAGGAAACAAAATAAAAAACCTTCGCCAAGAAATACTCACACTTGGATTTGGTCTCGACCCTCCAGAAGCAAGGAAAACAGTCGATAAATGGAGGATAGAAGAAAGGCTGGCAAAAGGAAATATCACAATAGATGAACTTAATATAGGAACAAACAATGGAGTTATTGGAGAAAATGCTACGATTGTAAATGAAAAATCTTCTGATAAAGTCCAGCAAGCAATAGAAATGGCACAAGCAGGACTTTCAGAAGAAATGATAAAAAAACTACTTAATATTTAACTTATATATATGGAAACAACAAAAAAATGCCCACTTTGTGCAAAAGACATTCCAGAACAGGCAAAAAAATGTCCAGAATGCCAAGGAGATATACGAAACTGGTTCGTTAGGCATTGGATAATTACGACTATTCTTGTCTTTTTTATTTTAGGTGTAGTCCTCGGAGATAAAGATGACAAAACAGAAAATACTACACAACAACAATCTGAACAGTCTGAACAAACTAATGAACCTAATGTAAAAAATAAAAAAGCAACTACTGCACCAATAATAAAAATTACATCAAGAAAGCTTTATTCTGAATACAAAGAAAATGAGTTATCAGCAGACAATAAATACAAAGGGAAAACTATTGAAGTATCAGGAACTGTAAATAATATAAAAAAAGACTTTCTTGATAATCCATACATAACGATCAAAGGAGATCAGTATATAGGAGATATCCAATGTATGTTGAATGATTCAGAAAATGCTAAAGCCGCAGCACTAAAAAAAGGATCATATATATCTATTACAGGTAAATTAACAGGACTTATTCTGATGAATGTAACCATAGAAAACTGCAAAAAAAAAATAATTCACTAAAAAAAACACTTCAAAAAAAATGAAGTGTTTTTTTATAAAAGCACGCACCGCCGATAGTCTAATATCTAACATTTTCTTGACTTTGTCAATACAATAAATCAAAATAAGTACTTGCCATTTTTACTTATTTAATATGTCTGAACAAATAATTTATGCACAAGTTCTCAATATGCATCAAAAAGAAACACACATAGAAGAAAACAATGGAATTATTGGAGACAAAGGATCAATTAATATAAACAGTAATGAATATTGCCAAATCAAAAGAATAATATTCTTAACCAAAAAAGGATTTAATATAACAGAAATTATAGATTTTTTAAATATATAGGAAATGAAAGAAATAATACTTTTTTACGGGCGAAAATCTGAAGAGGATTCTGAACGGCAAGTATACTCACTCGGGAAACAAGAAGAACTCGCAAAATCATGGGAAATAAGAAACGAAAAAAAATAACAGAGACTTTTTCTGAGGAAATTTCAGCATATAAAAAAATTTCTCGATCAGAATTTAAAAAAATGATAATTTTTGCAAGAAAAGAACTAAGAAAAGGAAATAAAGTAATAATTCTTGCGTGGAAAATAAACAGACTCACGCGAAATCCAAGAGATAATTACATAATCGAAGAACTTCTTGATGCTGGTTGCGAATTTGATTTTTTTGAAGAGCCATTCTCGAATGACCCAGCTGGTCGCCTCGTATTCAGAATGTTCCTGGCTATGGCCGTACATTACAGCGAAAGCTTATCATCAGATATAAAAGGTGGACAAAAAACTGCTATAGCACGAGGTATGTATCCTGGTGTCGCAAAAATAGGATACAAAAAGAAAGAAGCACAGCATATTCCAAGAAAAGCAAACAAAGAAGAGGCGTGGAAAATAAAAGAAGTTTTTGAACGAATTTCCGATGGTGAATCTGTAACAGCTGTAAAAAACTGGGCAATCAACACCGCAAAGATTAAGTCATCAAGAGGATGCAAAACTATCGGGAAAGATGCTTTTTATAATATAATACGAGATCCTTTCTATTGTGGATGGTTCACATGGAAAGGAGTCTTATATAAAAATGGGAAACATGAAAAAATAATAAACGAATCATTATACCAACGAGTCCAAACAATACTAGATTGTCCGAGAAAAGTATCTACAAAGCACAATTACTTATTTTCTGGGATAATATCTCAAAATGGAATAAAACTTCAAGGAACAACAAATAAAGGCATACAATATTACAAAAATCCAAAAACTGGATTCCACATAAGGGAAGATTTACTAGAAAAACTCTTTATACAAAAACTTGGACCAGAAAAAATCCAAGAAGAAACAATAGCAGAGTTTAAAACTATTGTAAAAAAAATACTAAATATAAAAGAATCAAAACATAAAGAAAAACAGCTTACACTTCATTTAAGTCTTGGAACTCTCCAAAGTAAATTACAAAAAATGCAAATGATGATGATAGACGAAGAAATAACTCCTTCTGAATACAGAGAAGTGAGAAATATTCTTGAACTCAAAATAAAAGATATTGAAAAACAAAAATCTAAAAAAACACACTCGAATATATCTGAAAGCTCTCTTTTGCTAGAAAACGCACTCGAACTACTTCAAACCGCTAAAGTAAGCTATAAACACTTATCGAAGAGGAAAAAAGCTCTTTTCATTAAATCTACTATACTCGAACTTTTAATCGAAGGAGATATTGCCTTTTTTAAGCCAAAAAAAGGAGCTCAAGCATTGCTTGAACTCCAATTACTACCGATTGGTAGCCCGTAGCAGACTCGAACTGCTGTTACCAGGATGAAAACCTGACGTCCTAACCCCTAGACGAACGGGCCATAGATGGTGGGAAGGGAGGGATTCGAACCCTCGACCAAGGGCTTAAAAGGCCCCTGCTCTACCACTGAGCTACCTTCCCAAAAACACTTCAATTTTATTACAATTTGAATTGTTATCAGTAGCCGACAAAGTCTATTATATTTTTTTTTCCTATGCAAGACTTTTTTTCTTTGATATAATAAAATGAAGTATTAAGGTATTTCATTTTATTATTGAAATTTTATATTACCATTTACAATGGAAACATATTCATCTGGTGGAAGTCGGCGAAAGCGTTATATTTCAAAGACTGATATTGAAAATTTAAAAAAAGGAGGGATTAAAGCATTACAAATTAAAGCTCAGTCCGATGCACATCATTTAAATACAGAAATACCAAATGCTGAAAAAGCATTAGATGAAAATATTGAGACTGCATTTAATTCAAAAGATTCACAAAGCACTACATCAGAAAATTTATATAATTTAAAAACAAATATCCTACATTCGCAGAAAAACTTTTTTCAAAAAATAATTGAAGCAATTGTAGATTTTATAAATAGAATTTTTTTCTCTCCAAATAAATAATAAATATCCAATATTATGTCAAAGTCTAATCTAAACACAAATAATAATTCACAGGAAAGTAATCCAATTAATCCGATATCTCCAACAAAAGCTTTAGCAAAAAAAACAGGAGATGCTATTGCAGAGCAAGCACAAAAAGCAAAAGAAGATAAAACTAACGAACAGATTGATCAATCGCACAAACAACAAGGTACACTGAAAGAGAAAGTTGAAGTAGCAAATAATCCAGATGTACAAAAAGGGAAAGAATTAGTAAAAAAGCTGACTAAAGAAGTAAAACAAAATGCTATAAAAGATGCTAAAAAAGAAAATCCAATACTCACAACAAATATAAAAATTTATGCAGAAGTTCTGCTTGCACAATCAAATTTAAAAATTCCCGATACCTTAGATTTTACATCAGAAACAAATGCAGTACTTGAATCGTTAATGCCGTATTTAAACAGCATTAAGGATGATAAAATTACAACAAACTCAGAAGATATAAAATCTATTCTAAGAATTTACCTTACCAACAAAATTAATAATACAAAGGCAAAATATAGCACTACCGATAAAAAAGGAGAACTTGCAAGTGTAACTCTCCAAAACACGAACGGAGAAATTTCATTTGCAACACAAGAAGAAAT
>CAMZKJ010000027.1 GCA_947311245.1 uncultured Candidatus Altimarinota bacterium | reverse complement strand
GTTTTTTCTGAACATCCTCGCTACTCTTTTATTGTTTTTCCTTTTCTTAATATATTTAAATTATTTAACTTTATCAGGTTTTCTTTGACCCTTTTTGGAGTGAACTCATAAATAAAAAATGAGGAATAAAAAAATGAGATTCAGTTTATTTACATTTATGTTGATTATTGTTACATCAGCTTTTTCACAAACTCAAAAAGTAAGCATCAAAGGTTTTGGTGAAATATCAGCAACAAAAATTGAAAATAATACATTCAATTTAGATTTTGGAAAATATGGTAAATTTCTTGCTAAAGGGACCTTAGACCCAATAGCAATGGAAATAGAAACAACATTAGAAAATATTAGAGAATTTCCGGGCTACAAATTGTATGAGAAACTGGATTTACAGAAAATAATACTTAATATATCCCAAAGTGGAGTTTCTATTGATGCAACTTTAGATACTAAAAAGAATTTTGGCGATATATGTAAAATGTTCAAAATACCTAATCCCACAATGGGAATTAAGGTTGCAGTCAGTAAAACAAAATTTAAACTCGAAGGAGAACTTGATTTTGAAGATAAGCCGATAATAATTAACATTGTTCCTAATTTTTCCCGTTTTATCATTGAGAATCTTGGAATTGAAGCCGAAGCTGAAGCCGGAGAAGCATCTTTAAGCCTTGGGTTTTCTTTACAAACACGTTGGAGACCTACCGAATGGGATCCTGATATTCAATCTGTAATTGCATTTTCTTATAATCTGCCATCTAACGAAATTGCAGCTTCAATTTCAATGACAGACACATGGACTAACCCAATGCTATTTCAAAAGATACTGAAACCTAATTCGGTTGTATTCTCGGATGTTGCAGCTTCGCTCGATTGGCCTTTGGGAGCACCGGCACCATCTGCTTTCGGTTTTAATATAGGACAGGCAAAATTTTTTCAACTCGATTTTGCCGTTCAACTGGCAATGACTCCGGCAGACAAACAAATTGCTTTATATGCCTATCGAAATGAACTTACCATGAATGATTTCTCAAGAATTCTTAGAGACGGTTTTGGTTTAAAAGTGCCTGATGTGTTTCCGCAAGACATGTATATTAAGGATGCAAAAGTGCTGTTTTCGCCTAATGGTGGTGAAGTTGGCGAGTTTGAAATTGACAAAGGTTTTGCTATAAAGGGTGATGCAAAATTGCTAAATGCCATGAATGGTAAACTCGATTTTATATTAAATGGCGATGATGGCTTTTATCTTGACCTAAAAATAGATGCGAGTTTTAAGGAAGCTTTAATGAACGAGATTAGGAAAGTGGATTTCTTGGCACCTGCAATGGGAACAATCCTCAGCACATTTGAGGTTAGAAAAATACTTCTTCATTTAGAGGCTTCTACCGATCTTTTATTTAACGGTAAAACCGATTGTCATTTCAAAGTAATGGGAAAGGATATCAAATTTGCAGTTGAAGGAAAATTAGATGTTGAAAGCATAAAAAATAAACTGATAGATGAAATCAAAAAAGTAGCAGGACCTGAGATTGCGGCTGCAGTGGAAGCTGTTGGAAAAGCATTTAATCAATCGAAAGAAATTGCCAGCAAAGGCTTTGGTGATGCAAGCAAGCTAATTGGTACAGCTGCAAAACACACTCATTCAAAAGCAACATGCGACAATGAATGTGTGCCAAATCTGGCAAGGCAAATGGCACAACCGATTATAAACAGTAGCAGGGATGCATTAACATCGTTTTATAATGGAGTAATTAACAAGGTAGCAAATATAGAGGGTGTTGATGTTGCTGAAACGAAAAAATTAAGAAGGGAATTCATCAGACCAAAATGGAATGAACTGTGTAATAAGATTGATGACGATTGGAATAAAATCAGGAGTGACAGAACCTATGTTGGTTACTACCTCTTACCTTCAAGTGCAACTAATGGAGGCAACATCTTCAGAAGAATGATTTATGAAAGACGTAAAGTCTACGAAAGTTTAAAAAACGATTTATGGAATAAAATGATGACTGCAGGCTACTACCCTCAGCGTCGTAGCGGCTTACCTCGAAATGTTTCATTTGAATGGGAAAAAGAGAAAGGAACTTACGATGGTCTCTATTTTGGACAGGAAAATTTTAAAAACCAAATTTCTGCAGGGACTAACTTCGAAGCAGGCAGTATCGTGTTAATGTCGGAAAACAAACAATACATTTTGAAATTTGAGAATGATGGAAGCCTTGTATTGTACAAATACAATGACATTCCAATATTAAGATATGAAGCTAAAAATGCCGTAAAGTTTTCGTTTGCAAAAAAAGGCTACTTTTATTTTTATAAAAAAGATGGGAAACGTGTTTTTAGTAAATTAAGTAATTTAGGTGGTTTACCCGGATACAATACCCTAAGGTTGCAGAATGATGGTAATTTAGAGCGTGTAAATGAAAAAACCGGAAAAGCTATTTCATTCAAAACAGGCGAAATAATATTGTCTAATAAAGCATGGCTTCCTTCCAAAGAATGGAGCTATGGACCAGTTCTTGTTTCACAAAACAAAATATATTCGCTTGAATTTAAAGGTGATGGAAATTTAGTGTTAATGAAATATGGTGTGGATGAAATTTGGTCTTCGGGCACAGCCGGTAAAGGTGCACGCAAAGTTAATTTTCAAGATGATGGTAATTTAGTTTTATATACTTTCTCCGGTGGACAAAAAAAAGTTATTTGGGCTTCTAACTCAAATAATAGAGGCGGAGAAACATTGTACTTACAAAATGACGGCAGGCTGGTTATTCATGCTCCCGGTTCAAAAGTGGTTTGGGAAGCTATAGTTACCGTTACCGCAGCAAATGCTATAAAGCACAATGAATTATTGCGTTTAAGAAATGTGTGGAAAGGTACTTATATTAACATTGAGCAAGGCTTGAAAGTTAATGAAATAGGTGGCGGTGCGTGGAGTAGTTATTGGATACTGGAACCCGTTGATGGTGCTACTAAAGTTAGAATCAAAAACCGTTGGAAAGGTACTTACCTAAACATCGAATCGGGGCATATACAATGCACTCAAATTGAGCCGGGTTGGTCTAGTGCGGTTTGGATAATTGAACAAGTTGAGGGTGCAAATTTTGTTCGCATTAAAAATGAATGGAAAGGTACGTACCTAAACATTGAATCCGGACATTTACAATGTACCCCAATTCAGCCAGGTTGGGCTAGTGCTTTGTGGGGATTGGTAAAGGTTATAAAATAATTTTGACAATTTTAATTTATCATTAATTGTAAGATAAAATGAACTACATCTTTCTTGATGAAATTCAGAATATTCCGGATTTTGAAAAATTGGTTGACGGACTTTATGCAACAGAAAATACGGATATTTATATTACAGGTTCAAACGCAAACTTACTTTCGAGTGAATTAGCAACTTTATTAAGCGGAAGATATATTGAGATTTCTATTTTGCCATTTTCATTTGCCGAATACTTACAAGGCAGAAGTATAGATATAAGCAATAAATATCTAAACTATGAGGCCTTATTTTATGATTATGTAAATGAAACATCGTTACCCAAAGGAATTGATTTGCGGGATGTTGGATATGATAAAATATACGAATATTTGAATGCTTTATATGAAACAATTATAGAAAAAGATATAACGCAAAGGCATCGCATTAATGATAAAAGAGCATTTAGTAACCTTGTTAAGTTTTTATCAAACAACATTGGAAATCAAGTCTCGCCTAGTAGTATATCTAAAGCATTAAAAGCAGATAATCAAAATATTCATCACGCAACGGTAGAAAAATTTATTGAATACCTTGTTGAAAGTTTTGTGTTTTATAGGGTTAATCGTTTTGATATAAAAGGCAAAAAACAGTTGGCAACTTTGGAGAAATACTATTTAGTGGATATCGGTTTATTAAATGTATTAGTCGGTAGAGAAAGAACCTCTGACAGAGGACATATCTTAGAAAACATTGTATATCTAGAATTATTAAGAAGAGGTTATAAAGTTTGGACTGGTAGATTGCGTAATTCAGAAGTTGATTTTACGGTTAAAAATAGCAATGGTGAAATTGAATATTATCAGGTTTCTTGGGAAATATCTAATGCTGATACTCAAAAGCGAGAATTTGCACCATTGGAAACAATAAAAGATAACTATCCAAAATTTTTATTGACAACTGATGCTTTTACGCAAAACAAATTTGGAATAATTCATAAAAATGTATTTGAATGGTTGTTAGAAATATAAATAGCAGCTCACAACAATTTTTCATATACTAAACATTATCATCATGACAGAATCTTTAGAAACATATTTTAAACAATTTAGAGCTAATATTATAGGTATTAATCAAACTTTTGAAACCCCTTTTGGCACTAAAAAAATAATTTATACCGACTGGACTGCTAGCGGTAGAAACTATAAAAGTATAGAAGATAATCTTCGTGATAACTTCTCCCCTTTTATAGGTAATACACATACCGAAACATCGGTCACAGGAACCGCTATGACTATGGCATACCATAAAGCAAGAGACATCATAAAAAAGAATGTAAATGCTCAAGAAAATGATGTACTCATTACTACGGGGACTGGTATGACTGGTGCTATTAATAAATTTCAACGTATTCTTGGCTTAAAAGTAAGCGATAATCTAAAAAAATACACTTCTATTCCTGACGCTCTAAAACCGATAGTTTTTATATCACATATGGAACATCATTCTAATCATACCTCTTGGCTAGAAACTATTGCAGACGTTGCTATTATCCCTTGGGATGAAAACGGTTTAGTTTGCCTTAAAGAATTCAAAAATTTATTAGAAAAATATAAAGATAGAGCCTACAAGATTGCATCAATAACTGCCTGTTCCAATGTTACTGGAATTCAACCAGAATATTATGAAATTGCAAAGCTTATACACCAATATAATGGCTTATGCTTTGTAGATTTTGCTTGCTCTGCCCCTTATGTAACAATAGATATGCATCCAGAAGATAAAGAGGCATACCTCGATGCTATTTTATTTTCTCCGCACAAATTTCTTGGAGGACCGGGAACAAATGGCGTACTTATCTTTAATAAAAAGCTATATAATAACATAACACCCGATTGCCCTGGAGGTGGAACAGTAACTTACACAAATCCTTGGGGAGTTCACGATTTTATTGAAGATATAGAACTTCGTGAAGATGGTGGAACTCCTGGTTTTTTGCAAACCATAAAAACGGCTCTTGCTATTCAGCTAAAAGAAAAAATGGGAGTTGAAAATATTCAAAATAGAGAACACGAATTAATTAAACTTGTATTTAATAAACTAAGTAACCTTGATAATCTTCATATTTTAGCCAAGAAACATCAAAACAGACTAGGTGTATTTTCTTTTTATATTGATGATTTACACTTTAACCTTGCCGTAAAAATACTTAACGACCGTTTTGGCATACAAACACGTGGAGGCTGTTCTTGCGCAGGAACTTACGGACATTTTTTATTAAATATTGACAATAAAACATCCGAAGAAATAGAAAAAGAGGTTTTAGAAGGCGAGTTATTTAACAGACCAGGTTGGATACGAATGTCTATACACCCAACGAGTACTGATGAAGAAATAGCATTTGTATGCGACAGCATTATTGCACTAAGCAAAAACCACAAAGAATGGGCTAATGCATATAGCTATGATAGCAAAACTAATGAATATTTACACGAAAAAGAACAGCATTGGATAAAAAACAACGTAAACAGCTGGTTTAAAAACTAAAAACAATGAATGAACAAGAAATAGCAGCATTAAAAGAATTATTAAAACAAAAACAACAAATCGTTATTGTACCACATCGTAATCCTGATGGAGATGCTTTGGGCTCAACTTTAGCTTTATATCAATTTTTAAAGCAGGAAGAATTACATCAAGTACATTTAATTTCGCCCAACAACTATCCTGAGTTTTTACAATGGATGCCCTATCAAGAAGAGATAATTCAATTTCATAAAGATACTGAAAAAGCAAAAGCATTAATTAAAGAAGCTACACTTATTTTTACTTTAGATTTTAATAATTTAAGCCGTGTAGGTCACGATATGCAATATGCTTTGCAAGGGAATAAAAAGGCTACATTTATAATGATAGACCATCATCAAGAACCTGCTAATTATGCCAAACATACGTATTCCGACACTAGCATTGGTTCTACTTGTCAACTACTTTATATGTGGCTTAATCAACTAGGTGAAACTAGCAAAATCACCAAAGACATGGCTACGTGTTTATACACAGGAATTGTAACTGACTCTGGTTCTTTTCGTTTTCCTAGCACTAGTAGTCTTACGCATCAAATTGTAGCAAACTTAATAGATTTAGGTATTGACAATGCTGCAATTCACAACGCTATTTATGACCAAAATAGCGAAGATAGATTACGTTTACAAGGAGTTGCACTGCAAAACTTAAAAGTGCTCCCTGAGTACAAAACAGCATACATCACGCTTTCTGAAGAAGAATTAAAGGCTAATAACTTTAAAAAAGGTGACACCGAAGGACTCGTGAATTTTGGACTTTCTGTCAAAGGCATTATTTTTGCAGCTATTTTCATAGAAAATAAAGATGATGGTATTATTAAAATTTCTTTACGTTCTAAAGGAGACTTTAATGTAAATGAATTTTCAAGGGCTCACTTTCAAGGTGGTGGGCATAATAATGCTGCGGG
>CAMZKJ010000026.1 GCA_947311245.1 uncultured Candidatus Altimarinota bacterium | reverse complement strand
TCAGAAGCAATTGCTTCTATTTATAAATTCTTAGATCATAAAAAATTGATACATGAAATAAAAGAAGTAGAATAATATTCTACTTCTTTCGTCTTTATTTCTTCTGCTTCCCTCTATTTTCCTCTGTTTCCCCTTATCTCTTTTATCTTTTTCTTCTCTTTTATATTATCTTCTTCTTCTTGAAGATCTGTTTTTTCGTGGTGTCGATTTTTTCTTCGTTGCTTTTTTTTGTGTCGCTTTTTTCTTTTCTGCTCTATTTTTAGAAATAGCTTTTGTTTGAGAATTTGCTTTTTTCAATGTATCGTTATTTTTTTTTGTATCAGTTTTTGTTTTGTCTAAATCGGCTTTATTCATTGGTCGCTCATTTGTCATTGGAGGTCGTGCTGGAGGCATTGCATTTTTTTGTCCAAACATCATATTTGAAATTAATCCTCCAATAACAGAACCAGCAATGGCTCCCATCATCATATCCATAAATGGAGAAGATTCTCCATTTTCAATTTTTTCCGTTTCTTCTGTAATTTTTTTCTCTAGTTCATCGGGAGTTTTTGCAAGTGTTACAGACTCAAGTGTTGAGCCGTATGAAAATATTTTAAGTTTTTCAACTGTTTGTTTTTCTTCTCCGCAAATAGAATATTGTGAAAAAATTTCATCTAAGTATTTTGGCTCACTACAGCTTTTTGTCCTATCTGAAATGCTTTCTGCACAAATATATGTACTCTCTTTGAGTTCACATTGCATAGGAATACATGGTCCACTAGATACTTCACACACTTGTGCGTATAAGTTTGTTAAATCTGGTAATGATGAATCTATAGCTGTCTCTGTTGGAATTTCTGGAGTTGTACATCCAGAAAGCAAAAATAGAGCAAGTATTGTACTTGCTCCTCCTAGTTTTTTATAATTGAAATTATTCATGTATGTCATGTATAAATTTTTTTGAAATAATATAATTTTGTATAATGATATTATTTTATTTTTGTACAGCTGTCAAAGATTCCTTGTTGAATACACATTGCACCTTCTGGGCATGGTGATGTAAAAAGAGGTTCACAGTCGTTTCGATTCATACAACTTGAAACATCTTTTATTTCAGAGCATGTTCCAGCTTTTACAAATACAACTTCTTTCGATGTATCTTTTTTTAATTTCATATCAAGACCTTTAATCATATCATCTGAAATTGAATACATGTTTTCTCCAATTCGAACGAGTCGCTTAATGATGTATGAGTTATTCCAATATTCTGTTTCATAATCTGGAAAATGTGAAACTGCACCTTGTAATGTAAATCCAGAATTTATATCAAACGAGTATAATTGAGCTCCTGTAAATACATTTTCATATTTATCATATCTATGGCTCTTTATACAATTTAGTCCTGCTGACATAGAAGGCAGGCAACTTGTATCTGTATATGTCATTTTATTTATTCTTATTGGAAATCCAATAAGTTTTCGTTCTGCATCAAAAAATAATGCTTTTGGATTTCGTAAAATTTCACTTTCAGTCCCTCTATCTCCAATAACTGTTTTATGAATTTCTTTTGGATTTTTTATATCTGAAACATCAAAAATAGAAATTTTCATTCCCATTAGCATGTCCCATGTAAGTCGTTCATTGTTTGCACTTTCTGCATTTACTTCTTTTCCAAATCCAATTAAATAGTTTTCATCAATTGGGTGTAAATAATCTGACCATCCTGGAATCTTTAATTCTCCCAAAATTTTTGGATTTTCAGGGTTCATATCAATTACAAAAAGGGGGTCTATGCTTTTAAACGTAACAACAAATCCTCTGTTTCCCATAAATCGTACAGATTTAATATTTTCTCCTTTGGCAATTCCTGTGATTTCTCCAGTTTTTTCTAAATTTTCATTTAATATAGAAACAATATTTTCTGAATTATTTGTTCCGTTTCTCCATGTTCCATTTGTGTGTGTTGCAATTCTGAAATGATTATCATATTCACTCATTGAATATTGATTTAAAACATTTCCTTTTACTTCACCTTGGGCAATAAATTCAACCTGTGTTCCGTTTAATGAAAATTTAGAAATTCGTGAAATATCTTTCCAATCCCAATATGCAACAGATGTTCCGTTTTGTTCTTCTGTTACAAATTCTTGAGTAGAATCTGACTGAATAATAAATAAGTTTTTTGCTGACGAGTATATATTCCTTCCTGCTCCTAATATATTTTTAAAAGATACTTTTTCTTCTGTGTTTTTTACATTTATGGCTGAAACAGTTGTTAAATTTTGCGATGTAAAATTTGGGAAATATGAAATTTGGTCACATTTTGCGATGTGTGAAATTGCACCATTGTCTGAAAATTTTGGAAGTGTATTTCCTTGTTTATAATTATATAAATAATTATTTGTAATAAGGTATACAATGTCTTCTATTTTTCGTGTCGAAACAATATTCCCCTCGATACTTACACTTCGTGTTTGCTTTGGGTTTGTTCTATCTGAAATATCAAACACTCGAACTTCTGTAAAATTTGAAGAGTTATTATACGGCGAAGATATTTTTTGAAGCATTATTCCTCCATTTTGATACTGGGGTTGTGTATTTTTATTTCCAATGAGGACAAGCGTATTTCCGTCAAGAAATAATTCGGTAATTCGCATGTTTGGAACGGTAATAACCGCATCTTCTTTCATTTCGTTGTGTGGATACGCTTTTACAATTCGAACATCTTTTCCTCGTGCAAAGAAAATATGTGAACCGTCATTTTTTATAATATCAGCTTCATCTACTCCAAATTCTTGAATATTTGTTGTAGAAAAATCATCTGAACTGGCATATTCTGTAGATGCTGTATTTATAGATTTTAGCATTGGAGCAGAATCAAGAGTCATAGATTCTGAAATTGTATCCATTTTAAAGCTTTGTGCTCCGTCAATCATAATATTTCTTCTCATGTATCCTCCGTTGTTTCTTCGTTGAGATTTTTGTAATTGTTTTTCAAGAGTTGCACATGAGTTAATTTCAAGTGGTTGAGTTGTGTTTACAATTTCGGTTCCAGTTGAAAGTCTCCAAATAACATCGGCCATTTGCCCACGAGAAAATGAATTGTTATATTCTGGTATTGTATTTGCATCTATAGCATTTTCATTTTTTAGAGCTTCAATATATTTTTCGAACCATTCTGTGTTCTCTAAATTTTCTGTTTTTTTAGTTATATCTATAAATTCTTCATCTTGTGCAAGTGTGATAATTTTTGCTGATTCAGCAAAATTAATTTGGTTGTTTGGTTTAAATGTTCCGTCGTTATATCCATTAATTAATCCAGATTTATTTGCAATACATATGTATTTGCTAAACCAATCTTCCGCATTTACATCAGAAAAAATAGAAGAAATATTTTCAATATCTGCAGGCTTACATTCTTTTAAAGGGATATTTGTTGTTTCAAGTATAATTTTGGTAAATTCTGCGCGAGTGATAGATCTGTCAGGTTTGTATGTTCCATCGTTATATCCTTGAATAACTCCCATGTTTTTTAAAAATTCAATTCCTTGTCGGTCGTCTCGTCCTCCGATATCAGAAAATTCTGGCATTGCAGCAGAAACAGAAGAAGCAAGTGCAAAAGTTGCAATGCTGAATCCTAAAAGAATATTTGTTTTTTGTATATTTTGCATAAAAGTATATTTATTATTGTATAATAAAGTATTTTATTGTAAAATAGTATATCATGTAAAAAATTTATATACTATATGTAATTTGTATATATCTGCTATAATATTCACAATATTATATATTTTATAATTATAAAAAAATGACAGTCATTACAGACCCTATAAAAATTGAAGAACTTCTTTCGCGAGGAGTTGTAGAGGTAAATATTCGAAAAGACTTAGAAAAGAAGCTTTTATCTGGAAAAAAATTACGAATTAAGTTTGGAATAGATCCAACTGGTTCAGCGTTACATTTAGGGCATTCTGTTCCATTGCGGAAATTGGCAGAATTCCAAAGGTTGGGGCATCATATAATTCTACTGTTTGGAACATTTACAGGGAAAATTGGAGACCCAACAGGAAAAGATGCATTACGAGTTCCATTGACAGATGCAGATATTCAAAAAAATATGGAAACATATTTAGTGCAAGCTGGGAAAATATTGGATATAGAAAATATTGAAATTGTAAAAAATGGTGATTGGTTAGAAAAATTAAATTTTGCAGATGTTTTACAATTAGCAGGAAGTTTTACGGCTTCACAAATGATGCAAAGAGATATGTTTAAAAAACGTATTGCAGAGAGAAAAGATATAAATCTTGTGGAATTTTTTTATCCATTAATGCAGGGATACGATTCTGTTCCAATTAAAGCAGATGTTGAAATTGGTGGAACAGATCAATTATTTAATTTGATGGCAGGGCGAAAAATTCAAGAACATATGGGAATGCCAGCGCAAAATATTATTACAGTTCCTATTTTAGAGGGGCTAGATGGACATGAAAAAATGTCTAAATCATTAAAAAATTATATTGGGATTTTAGATTCATATTCAGATGTATTTGGGAAAATAATGAGTATTCCAGATGAATTGATGGAAAAATATTTTCTACTTTTAACGCAAAAAAGTGTTGAAGAAATTGCAGAAATTTTGACTCTTCACCCAAGAGATGCCAAAATAATTCTTGCAAAAATTATTACAGCAGAGTTGCATTCGCAAGAGTTAGCGAATAAAGCGGAAGAAGAATTTAAAGCTCTTTTTTCTGGAACAGGAAAAAATAAAAATGCAATTCCGGATGATATTACAGAAAAAACGCTTGATGCAGGAAATTTTAATATTTTGAATATAGCAATTCAAACAGGTTTATTTAGCACAAATTCGGAAGCACGAAGAAAAGTCGAAGAGGGAGCTTTTAAAATTAATGGAAATAAGTATACTAATATTAAAGAAGAATTTCAATTGATACCAAAAGAAGAATATGTCATGCAATTTGGAAAACGACACTTTGTTAAAATTTGTGTAAAATAGTTTGGATAAATAAAACGAAGGCGAGTAAAATATTTATAGTTCCATTTAGTATTTTACACATTTTATTATGAAAGTTACTATTCATTCAAAGGGGATAAAATTATTAGAGGAAGAAAAAGAATATGCTGAAGAGAAGGTAAAAGCAATCTTGCATACAATTCATAATGCAGATGTGAAAGAAAGTATTTTAGCAAAATATGAAATTGATAAAGAAATGTCGCATAAAGAGAGTAAAAAACAATTTTTTTGTACATTAACTCTAAATATTCCTGGAAAAGTTTTGCGTTCAGAGGCTCATTGTTCAGGTGTATATACATCTGTGGACAAAGCAATTAAATGTATAAAATCACAGTTAAAAAAAGAAAAACAATTACATCGGCATCTTTAGATATATTTAGACATATCTAAATTATATAAAAATCCCAAAATTATTTTATTTTGGGATTTTTGTTTTTGCAGGTATTTTTTTATAACACAATACTGTAAATCTAAATATACTTCTGAGTGTGTTATGCTATATTTATATAGTGATAATGTAATATAAAACATAGTGTACAAATGAATGTAATTCCAATAAAAACACGAATTCTTAAAAAAGGTGAAAATATTTTTACTTTTTTTTTAGAACATCTAAAAAATGTAAAATCTGAAAAAATTCAAGAAAATACTGTTTTGGTTATTTCATCAAAAATTGTTGCAGTGCATCAAAATCGAATTATAAAAATAGAAAATATCGAAGATTTTAGAAAAGCAGTTGTGAAAGAAGCCGATGAAATTTTAGTGGATAAAAATAAATTTTTACTCACAGTAAAAAATGGAGTGGTTATCGCGAATGCAGGAATAGACCAGTCGAATAGTAAAAAAGGAGAAATTATTTTATGGCCAGAAAATATTCAAGAATTTGCAGATGAATTTACACAAAAAATAAAAGAAAAAAATAATATTAAAAATTTTGGAGTGGTTATTTCAGATTCACGAGTAACAATGCGACGGCGTGGAACAGTTGGAGTGGGAATAGCGTGGTCTGGTTTTTGGGGTGTGAAAGATGAAAGAGGAACAAAAGATTTATTTGGTCGAGAATTAGAAGTTTCAACGGTTAATATTGCGGATAATTTAGTAAGTAGTGCAGAGATTGTAATGGGGCAAGCTGCCGAATGCACACCTTTTGTATTAATTGAGAATTTAGATAAAGATTTTTTTACAGATATTCAGCAAAGTCATGAAAGTGCAGAAATTTCAAAAGAAGAAGATTTATTTTATATTAAATAGATCTTGTGCATTTTTAAATAAAATATCTGCACAGTGTTCTGTTTCTATTTGTTTTATTTCTGCTATTAATTGAACCACTTCTTTAATGTTTTTAGATTGATTTCTTTTTCCTCTTACACTTTGTGGTGCTAAATATGGGCTATCTGTTTCTGTAACGATATATTGTATTGGTGTATTTTTAATGGCATCTCTAATATCATGGCTTTTTGGATATGTTGCAGTACCACCAATTGAAATAAAAAAATTAAATTTCTCGGTTACTATTTTTGCAAATTCTGCATTTTCTGAAAAACAATGAATAACACCAGTTATTTCTTTGTTTTTTGTAATTGAATTGTTTTCTAAAAATTCAAGTGTTTCGTTGCGGGCACCTCGTGTATGAATAATAATTGGAAGTGAATATTTTTTGCATAAATTAATATGTTTTTCAAAAGATATTTTTTGTTTTTTTCGCATTTCTGGAGTGTCTTTGTGGTAAAAATCAAACCCTGTTTCACCAATCCCAATTATTTTTTTAGTGTTATTATTTTGTAATTCTGTTTCAAAATATCTAAAGCATTGTTCTAGGTCATTTGTAGTCTGTAAATTTTGGAAATTTTCTTCTACATGACAAGGGTGAAGCCCGACTGTTGCAAACATTTTTTCATCTGTTTTTGCAAGTGCAATGGCTTGTTTAGATGTATTTATATCGCAACCAATTTGAACTTTATTTTTTACTCCTGCGTTAAAATCATCACGGAGCATTGTACTTCGGTCTGCATCAAAGTTTACAAAATAGTCATGAGTATGAGTATCAAAAATTTTCATAGTATTTTTAAAAAAAAGTAGAGCGCTTTTTAGTATTGTATTAAACAATATATTTTTATCGGAGTATAGTGAATTTATAATTCTATAATCTTATATTATGATATAATTATCTGAAACACAAATAACATATATACAAAATTTATTGATTATGACTAATAGTATTTTTATTTCACGGCTGATATTTTTATTAAATTTTTTTATAGTTTTTGTTGGTGTCTATTTTATGTCTTTTAATAATATCGCATTTGCAAGTAGTATTGAAGCGCATGCATTTGATTCAATCGCTGGATATGGAACTGAAATTGTTATAAAAAATGGAGAGGCAAAAAGTACGAAAAAAATTATTATTAGGTCTATTAATGGGGAAATTTTAACATATTCTTCCGTCTTAGATAATATTGGAAATGCTTCATTTATCGTCCCAGCGGATGATTTGCAAATATCGGGAGAGTATAATTTTACAGTTGTTGATACTTCTGAGTCGTATGCAGATGGGATTATACAGCAGTTCACTATTTATGCAGATGAGCTTTCGGTTGTACATTCTCAGGTGTATGCAGTGGATAATTCTGTACAAACAGGAAAAAAAACAAAAATTACAGCAATTTTATATGATAGATTTCAAAATCCTATAAGTGGACATCGGGTAAAATTATATTCGAGTAGACCTGCTGATTCTGTTGAATATATTTCTTCTGAGACGAGTTCAGAAGAAGGGGAAGTTTCTTTTTATGTTTCATCGTATAAAGCTGGAATATCAGAAGTAACGGTTAAAGATGAAACTTTTGACTCTGTTTTATCGAGTGCTATAGAGGTTCAATTTTATACTCCAATAAATGATGGGGCTAATGCTTATTCTGCAGATATTACGGAAGGTGGTGATTCTTCACGGGTGGCACGGTTTAAAATGAAGTTCCCAGATGTGGTCACTCTTGAGTCGGACGAAAATTATTTAGAATTAGAGGCTGTAGATGCCGATGGAAATATTGTAAAAGATTTTGAAGGGTCTATTATTATGAAGGTTGTAACTGATAAAAATATTGTTTTACCAGGGGAAAATGGGGTGTATACATTTTCAAAAAATGACCAAGGAAAAATTTTATTTTCTCGGTCTGTAATCTTTTCAGTAGAGGGGAAGCATAGGTTA
This sequence comes from uncultured Candidatus Altimarinota bacterium, assembly GCA_947311245.1. Lineage (GTDB taxonomy): Bacteria > Patescibacteriota > Gracilibacteria > CAIRYL01 > CAIRYL01 > SZUA-1403. The sequence continues at coordinate 13,229 of CAMZKJ010000026.1, read as the reverse complement.
GAGGTGTATAAATATGATAAAACAATTGATGAAATTAATTACAATATTTTTGCAAAAAAAACGGTTACTGTGGAAAACAAAAAAACAGGAATTGATAATGATAAAATAGATCAAAAAGTGGTACTGGTAACACCTTCTAACAATTCTGAATTTTCAACTAAAAATATTTCCGTTACAGGAAAGGGTTTGCCTCATTCAGATGTAAAAATAGTGTTAGATGGAACGCCAGTTTTAGAGGCAAGTACAGATTCTTCTGGTAATTTTAAAGGGTTATTGCGAAATGTTTCAGATGGGAACCATATTGTATCGGCGTATCAAAAACAAAGTGCACTTACTGTTTCTGAAGATGTGATGTTTACGGTTGATACCAAAGTATCGAATATTATATCTGGAGTATTTTCTCCTCATCTTACAATTCCAAAAGGAGAAGTGAAGGTTATCGTAAGTATAAATGATGATTCAGGAATTAAGATGGTTGAAATTGAACTAAACGATAAGAATAAGAAAAAAGTTGTTGCACAAAATATTGGAAATGGAAAATATCAAGCTATTTTTCCTGCTCCTAGTGCATTAGGAGAGTATACTGTTTCTGCGATTGTAACAGATACATTGGAAAATGTTGGGAAAACTGATTTATCACCTCTTCTTACAGTTAAAACTGAAGAAAAAAAAATAGAAGGAATAAAAAATCTACAAGCGAAATATAGTACAAAAACTAAAATAACGACACTTTCTTGGGATCCTTTAACTTCTCCGCCTCTTGTATATATTGTACATTCTGGGGTAAAAAATGATAAAAATTCTTTAAAAAAAATTAAAACAGTTTCAAAGAAAACGAATACGGTAGAATTAGAAAATTTAGCATCTGGGAAATATTATTTTCAAATTACGGCAATGGATAATGCTGGAAAAGAAGATGAAAAATCTGAAATTATGTCATTTGTTATTCAGAAGCCGACACCTACGCCAGTTCCTGCGACTCCTACTCCTATTCCTGCGACACCAACACCAGTTCCTGCGACTCCTACCCCTAGGCCTGCGACACCAACACCTGTTCCTGCGACACCAACACCCACTCCTAATCCTGTAATTTTTCTTACGAGTAAAGAAGAAGCAATTACGGTTGGGTGGGAGCGGTATAAAAATACAGAAACAAAACAATATGTAAAAAATTATAAATTGTATTATGGGTTGTCTTCTCATTCATATGCACAGGAAGAAGAAATTTCTCAACTGAGTTCTTTTCGAATAAAAGATTTAATTCCTGATGTTAAGTATTATATTTCTGTTGATGCTCTGGGTAATAATGGAGAAATATTATTTTCATATGCTGAAGTTGTTGGAATACCGTTGGAGTCAAATTTTCATAAATCTCCAGAGAATAAGCCTATGGTATATCCAGAATGGGTTGTGCAAACAGGTCCGCGCTTATTTTTATTTTTAGGTGGAATATTTCTTATATTTTCAATGTTTTTTCTATTTTTGGATAGGCGACAAGAGAAATTTTAAAGATTCCATATGTTATAAAATACGCTCCAATAATATCTATAGTATAGTGAATTCTCATGCTTATTACAGTGAATGCCATTATAATAGAAAGGATGATGAATATATTTCTAAAATATTTAAAGTTCCAAAAAAAGAGTGCAATTAAGAATGGGATACCTGTGTGTCCAGAAAAGAATAAGTCATTTCTAAAAAATTGAACAATTGTAAATATATTAATGTTTATATTGAGATGTGGTGTTATGTGGTCAGGAGGAATTCCTATATATGTTGAAGAAATGCAGATTCCACGAATAAAGAAAAAAAGAGCAAAACTAAAAATTGCAAATGGAATTTTTTCTGGAATTTTATACACAGCATATCCTATTCCTAGTGGGAAAAGTATCCACATTCCTAGAAAATAAAGGATAGAGAGGTTATACTTAGGAATAATAAAAAATAGTGTATCTTCAACTGGAATGTTTAATGCAGAAATATCAGTAAAAATAGAGAGTGTATTTTGCCACCATATTGAGAGTATTAAAAGTAAGGAAGTGAATGCAATTTGTATGATGAAATTTTTAGAATTTTTTTTTAATTCTTTTTGTAGATTATGAAAATAAGAGGGAAGCACATTAAAAATGGTAAAGTATTATTCTGCGGGGCATGGTATACTAAAATACTCTTGCATATTTTAGTATTTTCTGCTAGAATATTTTAAGCTTTTATATTGAAAAATATATAATAATAGAAAAATAATTTTTATAATAGAAAAATATGTCAAATAGAACAGCCTCACGACAACATGGATTACACAGAATTAAAAGACTTCAACCTACCAGTAAACGAAAACGAAGTCTTGGGGCAAAAGGACGAAGAGTTTCAGCTGCTGCTGCACAAGATGCAAGACATGAAGCGATTTTATCTGCAATTGCAGAATTTGAGGCATCTGTGGTAGCATAGTATTGGTTATTACAATTTAAACAAAAAATAGTATGAATAAAATTTCTACTTTTATAAAAACTTCGCTATTGAGTCTCTTTGCAACTATAGGATTTCTATCTTCAGTTGCATCTGCAAGTACTATAGAAAATTCACCTGCTGTTGAAGATGTAACTATACTATCTGCTTATATTGACAATTCAGCACGATTGCTATCGGAATTACCATCTGTTCTATTCTCTGGAAGTATTGATGGGTTGTTAGCTTCTGTTGAAAATCCATTCGGAATTGATACACGAATTAAAACAGATGCTGCAAGTGAAGATGATTTACAAACATCTGTTATTTCAATTATAAATTACTTGTTTTTATTTCTTGGATTAGCACTTCTTGTGATTATTATTTATAGTGGTGTTAAAATTATATTTAGTGATGGGGATGAAGAAGCTGTTACTGGAGCAAGAACAACAATTATGTATGCAATATTAGGGGTTGCAGTAATTGTTCTGTCGTATACACTTGTAGACTTTATTGCAAATGTTGCAACGGGAGGTGCAAATACTAACTAATAATATAGTAATAGTGTGAGTAAAAAAATAAACTATATCAGATTGATATAGTTTATTTTTTTTGGTATAATTATTTGATATATATTCTAAATTATTTATAAATGTTCTTTGGTAATGTTTCAGATTTATTGGCAGATGCAATTCCAGATTTGGATAGTATTACAGATTTTTATCCATCTGATTTTGAGGAGTTTGTGAAGCCTGATACGGTTGCTGCAAATGGTGGTATTTTTGAGCATTGGTTTTTTACTGATGCTATTCCATCATGGATGTCGTATGGAATAAGTTTATCGGTTGCTATAGCAATTTTGTTAATAGTTGTTGCGGGTATTTATTTAATGTTAAGTCCAGAAGATGAAGATCTAAAAACAAAGGCAATAGATACTATTGTCTGGTCTATCGCCGGCTTAATTATTATAGTTCTTTCATATACTATAGTTGAAATAGTAAGTAATCTCGATTTTAGTTCTGGAACAAATCCGAATATAAATGTCGATGTAAAATCACAAAAAGAGCTTGATGGACTTGTTAAAGGAGATTTGCGATCAGAGTTGATACCAGAATTTATTCAAACAATCTTGAAGTTGATGGGAACTTTAGCATTTTTATTATTTATTTATGCAGGTGGAATGATGGTGTTGAGAGATGGGGATCAGGAAAAAGTAACAAAAGCAAAACGAATTCTTATTTATGCAATTGTTGGGGTTGTTGTATCTCTTCTTGCGTATCTTATAATAGAAGCGGTAATTCAGTTCAATTTTAACTAAAAACTTATTTAAAAAATCCCCAAAAAAGGTTTGAGATTTTATCTATATTAAATTTTTCTTGTACAAGTTTTTGTCCATTTTCTGCAATTTGTAAAGATTTGTCTTTGTTATGAGCAATTATCGCAAGTGTATGTGCAAGGCTTTCTGCATTTCCCGCTTCAAAGAAGAAGGCATTTTCTTTATTTGTAAAAATTTCTGCAGGTGTTCCGATATTAGAAAGACAGACAACTCTTTTACTTGCCGCTGCTTCAATGGGAGTTCTTCCGAATGGTTCTTCTGCAGTTGCTGCATGTATAATAATTGAAGATTGTTTGAGCGCAATTTGAAGAGAAGTGAATCCTGCAAATGTTACTATATCTTCAAGGTTATTTTCTTTTACATATTTATGTAAATCTCTTTCAAATTTTAGGTCTTCTAATTTATTTGAAGTTTCACCATAAAATGTAAATACGAAAGGGTATTCTTTAGCATTTTCTTTTAACCATAGAGCAGAGCGTAAAACAGTCATTTGTCCTTTCCATTCAGTAATCCTTCCAATTATTCCAATATTAAAAAGAGGAGTTTCAACGGGTGGTATATTTTGTAAAAAATTAATATCTACTCCGTTTTGTATAACTTCGGTTTTCCATGGTTTTATCCCCATTTCGAGTAAGTATGATTTTACTGCATATGAGCATGCGAGAACTTGAGAAAATCGAGGAATAATAAACTTTCCAAGAATATGTGGAAAGGTGTAATCATGTGCCATATAAATTGTTTTTGTATCTTTGGGAAAGAAAAATTGTGCAATTCCGGTAATAAGTGCAGATCGTACAGTGTTGCAATATACAACAGTATACCCCTCTGTTTGTACTATCTTTTTTAGTTGAAATACAGATTGTATAAATTTTTTAGCATTTTGATATGAAAATGGTTTAAGAGCTGGAATAAATAATTTTTTATGTGTAATTGTTATATTTGGACTTTGTTCTGTTTCTTTTGCCAATGTTTTAATAGCAATATCTATTTTTCGTGCAAAAGGATTGCTGGTATCTGTTGATTGTGAAAATATATCGAGATTGAAATGTATTTCCGGGTTTTCTTTTACGAATCGAATTAATCCGTAGATCATGTCTATTGAAAATAATTCAGCACCTCCTAATATGTCTCCGTTGTCTATCCAGCAAATATTTATATTTTTCACAGTATAATATTATAAGTTTATGATTTTGTAATTTTTTCAACTTGAACGAGTACTCCTGTTTTTTTTCCTCTTTGTGACACAATGTTAATGATAGCATTTTTCATTATTTTTTGTGTGAGGAGTTCATGTGTAATTTTGTCTTCAACTTCTTCTTGAATAACTTTTTTTACTTTTCGTGCACCGTTTGCACTATCAAAACTTTCTTTTGCAAGATATGTAATAACTCCTTCGGATTGTGTTAAAATTAAATTTTGTTTTTTTAAGCGTTTTGCTAATCGTTTTAATTCTAGTACAACAATAGATCGGATAGATTTATTGCTTAATGGTTTAAATATAATTTCAGTATCAAGTCGTCCTAAAAATTCTGGCTTAAAATAATTTTTTACTTGCTCTAAAACAAGAGCAGATTTTTCTTCAAAATCTTCTTTTGCTTTTTCTGATTGTGAAGATTGCATATTAAAGCCAATTTTTATTGCAGAATTTGTTAAAATTTCTGCTCCAATGTTAGAGGTGAGAACAATAAGTGTATTTTTAAAATCCACTTTTCTTCCTTTATTGTCGGTTAAATATCCGTCTTCAAAAATTTGTAATAGTATATTTTGAAAATCTATATGTGCTTTTTCAATTTCATCAAACAAAATAAGAGAATATGGGTTTCTTCTTACTTTTTCTGTAAGTTCGCCACCTTCTTCGTATCCGACATATCCTGCTGCGGCTCCGATTAGTCGTGAAGTTGCATGTTTCTCTGCAAATTCAGACATGTCTATTTTAATTAAACTGTCTTCTCTTCCGTAAATTTCACTCGCAAGAACACGAACAAGTTCTGTTTTTCCAACTCCAGTTGGTCCGAGAAATAAAAATTTTCCGATAGGTTTATTGGGGTCGGAAATTCCAGCTCGAGATCTATGAATAGCTTTTGTTATTTGTTGAATAGCATGTTTTTGCCCAATTACGTTTTTTTCGAGCACGCTTGAAAGTTCTAATAATTTCCCAATATCATCATTTTCCAGTTTTTCCAAAGGAACTCCTGTTATTTTCGATATTGTTTCTTCGATATTTTGCTCCGTTATAGTAATTCGTTTTGTTAAAGAAGGTTCGATATTTCTAAGGTTGTACATCTCTTTTTCATATTCTATTTCTTGTGCTTTAATTTTTATTGCTTTCTCGTAATTATTATTATTAACTGCTTCTTCTTTTTGTTGTAATAGTTTTTTTATTTTTTTTTCTAATGCTTTTACTTCTTTACTTGCTTTTTGGCTTCTATGTCCTTTGCTGGCACATGCTTCATCGAGTAGATCTATGGCTTTGTCTGGTAAAAATCGCTCTGTTATAAATCGTTTTGAAAGATGTACTGCAGAAGAAATAGCAGATGAAGAAATCTTTAATTTATGAAACTTCTCAAATGATTTTTTTAATCCCGTTAAAATTTCAATAGCTTCTTTCTCTGTTGGTTCTTGTACTTTTACAGGTTGAAATCGTCTGTCTAAAGCTTTATCTTTTTCTATGTATTTTCGATATTCATCAAATGTTGTGGCTCCGATCATTTGAATTTTACCTCGAGAAAGTGCTGGTTTTAAAATATTTGCAGCGTCTAGTGTTCCGTCGCCACCACCAGCTCCTACTATTGTATGAATTTCATCTACAAAAATAATGACTTCGCCTTTGCTTGCAATAGCATCATTAATAACTTCTTTCAGTCGTTCTTCAAATTCTCCTCTATATTTTGTTCCTGCAATCATTCCTGCAATGTCTAAGGCTAAAACTCGTTTGTTTAATAGTCCAGATGGAACATCACCATTGTGAATTGCTTGTGCAAGTCCTTCAATAACTGCAGTTTTTCCAACTCCAGGTTCTCCGAGAATAATAGGGTTGTTTTTTGTTTTTCGGTTTAAAATATGCATTACTCGTTCTATTTCTATTTTTCGTCCAATTACAGGGTCAAGTTCTTCTTTGTGTGCAAGTGCTGTAATATCGGTAGAGAAAAAATCAAGTGCAGGAGTGTTAGATTCATCAGTTTCGTCAGTTTCGTCTTCCTCATCAAAATATTCTTCATTGTTTTGAGAGTTGATAAAATTTCCTTCAAAATCTGAAAATTCATTTTCTTGTATGTTTTTTGTATTTTTCTTTTTTTTCCATGGTTTTGCTTCGCCAAACATTTCAGATAAATCTCCTTTATTCATAATTCCAACAGCACCAGAAAGTCCATTGAATAAGTCATTTATTGGGTTTTTTGATTTATTGTTTTTTGGATTTATTGTTTTTGTATCTTCTCCTGAAATTTGTTGTAATAAATCGATTATATCATTTTGAAGTTCTGGAAAGTAGATACTCATTAAGTCTAAGATTTTAGATGCTTTACATTCTGGGTTTTGTAAAAAAGCAAATAAAATATGTTCAAGTCCAATTTCGCTATGTTTATATTTCTGTGCTATATCTATTGAATTTTCAATAGCAAGTCGTAATGCAGAAGAAAGTGTTGATGGGAGTTTTGGATCTGCAGTCTCGGCAGTAATGCTTTGTTTTGCTAATAAAATATTTTCTTCTGAAATTCCATGCGCTAATAAAATTCCTGAGCATAAAGAATTTGCATTATTTGCCATTGCAACAAGTAAATGGTCGGTTCCTGTAATATCTGTTTCTTCTTGTTTTGCCAATTGTTCTGCAAATCGTAATGCTTTTTTTGCATCATCTGTAAATTTATCAAAAGGATTGTTTTGATTACTTGTCATAGTGTTTGGAGTTTTAAAAATATTTTTTTATTATATGTTTATAATCTCATGTTTTTGTGTATAATAAAAATATAAATTACTCATCTCTCTAATATTTTTATGTCAGAATACAAAGGAATCTTAAAAAAAATTGTTCCAAATATTACAGATGAACAATTCAAAAAATTAGAAAAATTTGTAGAAATTTTTACAGAAAAAAATTCACATATAAATTTATCTGCAATTCGTGAACCGAGTTTAATTTGGAGCAAGCATATTTATGATTCTTTAAGTAGTGCAGATTTTATATCAAAAAATAATCCAAAAACTATTTTAGATATGGGAACAGGAGGAGGATTTCCAACAATACCTTTGGCTATATTATTTCCAGAAATAAATTTTTATCCACTGGATAGTGTCGCAAAAAAATTAAAATGTGTAGATGAATTTGCAAATGAATTAGAATTGAAAAATGTACATATTTTAAATGGACGAGCTGAGGCACTTGCGCACGAACGAAAACATCGAGAAAAATATGAAATGATTGTAACTCGGGCATTCGCAAATTTTTCGCCAATGCTTGAAATGACTATGGGGTTTTTAAAAGAAAAAAAATATTTATTAGCGTATAGAGGTCCAGAGCATAATTTAGATGATGATGATTTAGTTTTAGATTATTTTGGAGGATTTGCCGAAAAAGTATTTCATTATACTCTGCCAACAGAAGAAAAACGAGAATTATGGTATATAAAAAAAGTAGAACCAATGATGCCACAATTTCCGCGACATATTGGAACTCCTAAAAAAGAACCTATTTCTGGTGATGATTTAAGCTAAAGGGTCTTCGTTTATACTTTCGTCTTCTAATTCTTGTGCTTTTAATATTGCTTCTGGGTCTGTTGTAATAATTTTTTCTTCGCTATATGACGCAATAATTTGAACAGCGGCATGTTCCATTCCTGCAAATAAAATTCCTTGTCCTACTTCCGAATTCATAAGGAGATATTTTTCTCCTTTACTTAAATGAAAAACTTCTTCCAAAATATCTGCAGCAGATGGTGCTTGCTTTAGCAATAACTGCATAGATGAATTGGTAATAATAGCTTTTCCGTAATCTGAGTGTAGAAAATCTTCTACATCTTGAGTTATAGTTGTGACTCCTAAATAATATTTTCTGGCTCTTTTTACGAGTCCATGAAGAAATTTAGCACTATCTTCATGTTTCATCATCGTCCATGCTTCATCAATAACTAAAATTCGTTTTTTTAATTTTGACCGAATTCTGTTCCAAATAAAATCTAAAATGGTATACATCGCAATTGGGCGAAGTTCATCTTCTAAATCTCTAATTTGAAATACAAGAAAATTTACATCGAAGTGTACATTTGTTTGGTTATTAAAGATTCCTGAATAACTCCCTGTAGTAAACTTTGAAAGTCTATCTGCAAGCTCTGCACCACCACGCATTCTCTTTAAAACATTTTCTAAATCTGACATTATTGGAGGTTCCATTTCTGATGGATCTTCTTCATCCATAGTAATTCCTTTCAGAGCGTATGTATCAATTAATGCTTTATCTAAAATTCCTTCTTCTGTTGGAGACACTCCTTTTAGCATTAATTTTAAGAGTCCAAGCATTGAAATAATTGAAGATCGTAAAAGATCTCCAGGGCGAAGGATTTCATTTCGCATTGGATGTGGAATGTCGAAAGGATTAATTCTTTGTGTTGAATTGAGCGACATTTTAATAGTTGTTCCTCCTACGACTTCTGATAGTTTTTGATATTCATCTTCTGGATCAATAACAATTGCATCACTTCCCATCATTAAAGAACGGAGTAGTTCCAGTTTTACTGCAAACGATTTCCCAGAACCAGATTTTGCAAAAATTACAGAATTTGCATTTTCAAGCGAAAATCTATCAAAAATAATAAGTGAATTATTATGCCTATTAATTCCATATAAAATTCCTTCACCTGTACTCATATCCGAGCTAGTAAAAGGGAAACTTGAAGAGAGTGGTTCAGTGTTAATACTTCTGTAAATTTCTAAGTTATCTATTCCTAGGGGAAGAGTACTTTCAAATCCATGTTGGTGTTGAAAATCTGCAGGTTTAGAAAGGACAAGCTTTCCTCCAAGCATTGATTGAATTGTTATTTGTGTTTTTTTTATGCTTTCTTCGTCATTTGCATAAATTGTAAAATAGAGTCCGAATTGAAAAAATTTTTCTTGTCCACGAGCGAGTTGGTCTCGAAGGCGTTCGGCATCTTCAAGGGCAGCTTCAAGGCTTGGGTCTCGTGCAAGTCCTCGTTCTCGTTCCATATTTATGGTTGAATGCATTTCAGTTACTCGTTTTCGTAACTGTTTCATAATATCCCCCGATTCATATGGATATATAAAAAGAGAAACATCTATTTGTGCATCTAAATCTATTACTGGAGAAAGCCAATTTGCAGAAATATATTGAGGGTATGCGTATACAAAAAATGTTTTTGCATAGGTTTCTCCAATTTGAATATTTCTAAAATTTACTTTAAACGAAGAAGGGGATATCAAGTCTTTTATACTTGTCATCCCTTCTTTGAGTATTTTTTCGGCTATTCGAATTTTTTTGAGTTCAGCGTTTGAAAGTTTTTTAATAGTTTTTTCTTTTTTTTTTTTAGCCGATGATGAAATTTTTTTTTCAGTCATCTCTTTATTTTATGCTGTTCTTCGTGATCGAATGATAAATGCTCCACTTGCTAAAAGAAACAATAATCCTAATGCTAAATTTGAATTAAGACCTGTTTGAATGTTTCGAGGTGGTTTAATTGTAGTAGTAGTTTGTACCGATACAGAATTAGAACCGCTTGTTGCAGTTACTTTATCTCCTGTTATTGAAGCTGAAGTTGATCCACTTTTTACTTTAATATTTCCGTTTGAAGTATTAACAAGTGCTGAGGCATTATGAAAATTTTCTCCTTTTTTATCTGTTGTTCCTGTGTTCGAGTTTGTAACTTTCACAATTTTATCAGATGTCGCAGGTTTTGTTGTTGGTTTAGGAGTTGTTTTTACAACAGCTGGTTTTACAGTTGCAACTGGTTTTACTGTATTGGTTGCAGTCGGTTTCGCAGTTGTCGCAGGTTTTGTTGTTTCACTTCCTCCTGATAGCAATGCAACAAGAGGGTCTACAGCTTCTTGTTCGTTTGTTAGGTCTCCTGTTAAGTTTTCAGAATTTCCAAATAACATTGGTGCTGCACCTGCAGTTACAAGAACGGCTCCTACAATCCCCATTACCAATCCAATTTTTTTTGAATTGTTTTTTTCTGGTGTTTTAGATGGTGTTTCTTCAGTTTTATCTGCTTTTGAAACTGATGCTGTCCATTTATTTTGCATACAAATTATGAGTTAAAGAGTGTTTATTGTTTATAAGAATAAAGCGATTAATAATAAATAACTTTTTATGAACGCTAAACGTAATAAAGTTATCAGATAATTATATCAGTATATTATCTTTCAATCAAGTGTAAATTATAATATTTTGTATAAATTATAGCATAATATGTAGAAAACAATTAATAACTTGCATAGATTTATGATTTATTTTTTTGTAAAATATGTATTATATTGCATTATATTGCAGGTTTTTTTGTATAGATTTTTTTAATGTAGATGATTTATCTGTAGGAAATAATGTTATAGAATTCTTCTGTTATGTGAATATAGGAGTTTTTTGCAATAATTTCTTGTTTTTGCTTGCTTTTGAGTGTGACAATTTAAGTATAACAACGTAAGTATTGTTACTGTAAAAATTTCCATAGATTAAAAGTGTATATTTTAATACTATGTGTATAAAAATATAGACTTTGTATTAAATATTATGAGTGAATTAAAAATTTTAGATGGAAATCATGCAGCTGCCGAAGCTATGCGACAAATTGCACCAGAAGTAGTTCCTGCGTATCCCATTACCCCTACTTCGTATATTTTTGAAGTATTTACAAAACATGTAAATAATGGATTGGTTCAAAGTGAAGTTATGACTGTTGAAAGTGAGCATGCGGCAATGTCGGCATGTGTTGGAGCGTGTGCAGCAGGAGGTCGAGTTATGACTGCGACTGCATCGCAAGGGTTAAAATTAATGAGTGAAGTTTTGTGGAATGCATCGGGGTTACGACTTCCAATTGTTTTAATAAATGGAAATAGAGCATTGGGAGCTCCTCTTTCTATTCATTGTGATCATTCGGATTCTTTAGCAGAACGAGATTGTGGGTTTATTCAAATGTATGTGAAAGATGCACAAGAAATGTATGATTTATTATTGCAATCATTTTTAATTGCAGAACATGACGATGTTCGAACTCCTATTATGATAAATATGGATGCATTTTTAGTAACACATACGCATCAAGAAATTGTAGTAGAGGACGATGAAAAAGTGAAAAATTTTATTGGAACAGCAAATATTAAAAATGCACTGCTTGATGTTGAGAATCCAGTTTCATATGGTGGAGCTACGCGTCCAGATTATTATCAAGAAGCACGAAGAAATCAATTACAAGGATTATTAAATGCATATAAAGTAATTTCTGATACAGGTGCAAATTTTAATAAAGCATTTGGACGAACAGAAAATTATAATTATTCAAGCTTTGGAGAAGATTATTTATTGGACGATGCAGAATTTGTATATGTACAATTGGGATCGTCGTTTGGGATAATTAAAAAAGCAGTAGATGAAATGCGACAAAATGGAATTAAAGCTGGAATTTTACGAATTCGAACATATCGGCCGTTTCCAAGTGAATATGTGCGACAAATGTTGCAAGATGCAAAAATTATAATGGTTATGGATAAAACTTCTCCAGCAGGAGGGGAGTCGGCTCCATTGTCTATGGAAGTGAAAAGTGCAATGTATGACGGAGAAAATAAACCAACTATTGTACCATTCGTATATGGATTGGGGTCAAAAGATTTTAATCCAAAGCATGTTCACGAAATGTTAGATTTGGCAAGAAAAGTTGATGCAGGAGAAGAAGAAATATTTTCTGAAGAATCGGTTTGGGTAAATTTAAGAGGGTAAGACGAGTAGATTTTTTTTTAAAGAACAGGTAAGGTATAATAAATTCTTTAGATTTATTCATTATTATGTCTTCAACAATTTTGTTACAGGAAAAATTTTCGGCAATAAAAATCAAAAGTGTGGAATATAAAGGTATTATTCTCGGAGGAAGAAATTTTTGTTTTTCTTCTTGTTTGAAAACAACACCAGAATTTTTAGCAAAACCATTTGTAAAGTGGGTAGGAGGAAAAAGACAACTTATAAAACAATTGCGAGGAATTTACCCCTCTCCAGAAAAATTTGATGTAAAAAACAATACATATTTTGAACCATTTGTTGGTGGAGGAGCTGTATTTTTCGATCTTCAACCTTATAATTCAGAAATTTCTGATATGAATTTTGAATTGATAACCGCCTATCAAGTTATTCAACATCATGTTGAAGAATTGATTGAAAGTCTACAAAAACATAAATATGAAAAAGAATATTTTTTAGAAGTAAGAAAGCAAGATCCACTAAAAATGACAGATATTG
>CAMZKJ010000025.1 GCA_947311245.1 uncultured Candidatus Altimarinota bacterium | reverse complement strand
GGTATCTTTTCTGTTGGTAACGACAGTATTTTTTGTCGTTGAGGAAGTTTTTGACTGTAAGTATAATTTTTTAAAATTTCTTCAAAAATTTCTGGCTTAATTTCCTCCTCTTTAGAAATTTTTTGCAGGGCTAATTTTTTTTCTGTATCCCAAAATTTAGAAAATAATTTTTCTACATCTTCTGCCTCTGAATCATTAGATTTTTCTGGAATATTTGGTAAACATTCTTCTATAAATTTTTCTATTAAATCCTTTTTCTTTCGCCATTTTTCATCACTGTTTACCTGTTTCAAAATTTTTTCTATTTGTTTTTTTCGTTCTGGTTCAGAATCAATATTTCCAATACTTAACAGTAATGAAATAATATAATCAAAATTTATCGTATCTTGTAAAATAAGTTCCAGTTCAAAATCTAAATCATCTAAAATAGATGTTTTATCAGATTTTTGTATCTCATCTTTTAAGTCCAAATATTGCGTTCGGTAGTCCTGCATTTCTTGTTCAGAAATCTGTATATCTTCAAAAGAGAAATCTGCGGACATTTGTAGATATACAAATAATCGATTGAGTGTTCGAAACATTTTTACAAATTCTGCTTGTTCTTCTTCACTTTGTATATTTGAAATTTCTGATGCATCAGGAAATTTTTCAGAAAATTCTGATAAAACTTCAGAAAATTCTTCCAATTGTTTGGGATATGACTTTTGAAATACAATTTCTTTTGCATCGGCGTCTCCATATAACCGCAAAGCATCATCGGTATTTTCTTTGAGGTTTCTAAAACAAACAATATTTCCGTGAGGTTTTGTTTTTCCCAGTAATCTATTGGTTCGAGAATATGCCTGAATAAGTCCGTGATATTGTAAATTTTTATCTACATAGAGAGTATTTAATGTTTTGGCATCAAATCCCGTTAGCATCATATTTACGACAATTACTAAATCTATTCGTTTTCCTTCTGCCAAAAAATTTTTATCTTTGTCTTTTACGCGTTTTTGCACATCTTTGTAATATCCATCAAAAGTATCGGTAGAAAAATTTGTTCCCATTTCTTGATTATATTCAGAAATACAATTTTCTAAAAAATCACGAGAATGTTGATCAATTTTTTTTGTTGTATCTATTACACTATCAGCTTCATCTAAGTTTCCAGAATTTTCTGGATTTTCATAATTTTGGTTTTCTCCTGCTTCTTCGTTGGCGTTATAAGTAAAAATGGTCGCCACTTTAAAATTTTCTGGCTTTTTTTTCTGAAAAAGCGTGTAATATTTTTTTGCCATTTTTTGGCTTGCGGTTGCAAACATTGCATTACATTCTCCGTTTTTCGTTTTGATTTTCCAATCCTTCAGAATATAATCAGTAATTTTTTCCGCTCGTTTATCAGATTCCAACATTTCCGCGGTATCAATATCTGGCACGATAATATCAGTCGAAAAATCTGATTTTTTCTTGGTATATTTTCCCACATATTCCACAGAAAACCCCAAAACATTATTATCTGATATCGCATCGGTAATAATATATTTATGCAAACATTCATCAAAAACATCAGCGGTTGTAATTCCTTTGTTATGATTTTCGGCTAAAATTGGCGTTCCTGTAAACCCAAAAAGTTGAGAATTTTGAAAGCAGTGTTTAATCGCTTTATGCGTTTTTCCAAATTGAGAGCGATGACATTCATCAAAAATAATCACAACTCTTTCGTTTTGTAAATCTTCAAATTGATTCACATAATGCTCTCGTGATATCGCTCTATCTAACTTTTGAATAGTGGTTACTACGAGTTTTTGACTGGTATCTTGTAACTGCTTTACCAGTTTTTTGGTGTTGTCTGTTCCGTCTACAGAATTTTCTGAAAAACTATTAAATTCTTTTACAGTTTGGATATCTAAATCTTTTCTGTCTAACACAAAAATAACTTTTTTTATTTCTGGGTTTTTGATAATCAGTTGTGCTGTTTTAAAAGAAGTAAGGGTTTTCCCACTTCCTGTGGTGTGCCAAATATACCCATTTTTTACCGATTCTTTCACCCGTTTTTCTATCGCTTTTGCAGCGTAATATTGGTACGGACGCAACACCATAGGGATTTTATCCGCCTGAGCCAAAACAATATATTCGGCTATCATTTGTGAAAGCTGGCATTTCTCCAGAAATTTCTCGGTAAAATCTTCGAGTTTTGCTATTTTTTTATTTTTTTTATCAGTCCAAAAAAAAGTTTGAGAAAAATCTTGTTTGGGATTATTTGAATAATATTTAGTGTTTATTCCGTTAGAAATAACAAAAATTTGTACATAATCAAAAAGAGTTCCACTAAACGATTCGTGTTGGTATCGGTTTATTTGATTGAAAGCCTGTTTCATTTCTACTCCTCGGCGTTTGAGTTCTATTTGCACGAGCGGTAAACCGTTTATTAAAAGCGTGACATCATACCTATTTTCTCGTTTTCCGTGTTGGGTTATTTGATGCGTTACTTGATATAAATTTTGACACCACGCATCGCTATTAAAAAATATAATAGATGGGTCTTTTGTGAGTTCTGTATCTTCACTTCGTTTTACTACTAGCCTATTTCGTAAGGTATGTGATTTTTCAAAACGATTTCCTTTTTTGAGATGATTTAAAATTTGTTGAAATTCTGTATCAGAAAATTTTTTATATTCTAGCACTTCTGCATTTATTTTTTCGAGTTGAATTTTTAAATTTTTTTCTAGTGCCTGAGTATCTGTAATTTTCACACTTTCAAAGCCCAAGCCATTTAGCTGTTTTATAAGATTATTTTCAAGTTGTTGTTCTGATTGACACATAGAGTGGTGGTGAAAAATTTTGTTGTTTTGTTGTTATCCTGCTAATTTCCTTTGCCAGATCTCTTCTACTCGTTTTTTATTTTCGCTTTCTTTATTTCCTTTGTAATAAATTTCTATACATTCAAGTTCAATACTGTCTCCGTCATAGTAATAAATAACTCTCATTGATGAACTTTTTAACGATCGGCACATCATTCTTTTTTTCATTATTACTTTTTTTTCATATTTTTTTAAAGTATTCCAATGCAGTGTGCCATCTCCAAAAGGAGTATCTTCTATAAATTTCTTGAAAAATTCAAAATCCCTATCAAGTGATTCATATTTTTTTCGTAATTTTTTAAATTCTTTTTTAAATTTTTCGCTTTCTTGTATCTCAATTTTATTCATAGATTACAGGGGATCATATTCCCCAACCGAAAATTCATCAGGACGATAAAAAGCGGCTTCATATTCTAAATCCTCCATATCTTTTGCAATTCTCCACGGAGCATCTCGGTGTGACATTTCAGAAATTTCTGTTGCTGATTTATCTGAATATCTATCTAAAACAGATTCTATCATTTCCAGTTCTTGACCGTTCAAAACCGTTAAATCTGGGCTTTTTATTGGTAAATATTTTATTTGCTCAAAAGTAAAATATTTACTTTTTACTTCTTCAATTTCTTCTTTTTGTTTCATCTCTCTTATAGTGCTTATAAATTCCCTCGGAACGGGTCCGTGAGTATTTTTAAAATAGGTTAATCCCATACACTGGGTTTTATATTTTTCGTAATAATCAAAATCTATAAAATATAATAGTTTATATAAAACCGTTTGCCCAATATTTGGTTTTGCTCCTACTTTTTCTAATATATACAAAAAAACCTGTTTAAATTTTTCTATATTTTTTTGTGGTGTATTTTCTCGTAGATATGGTTTTTCTTCAGATTCATCAAAATGAGCTAAAAAAATTTTTAGATTCCTCTCTTCTTCTGGTTTTAATGCTCTAACACCTTTTTCTACTTTTATAAGTGTAGGGCGAGAAATACCTAATATTTTTGCCATTTCTTCTTGAGAAATTCCGTATTTTTTTCGTGTTTCAATCATTGTTTATATGATGAGAGTAGGAGAATTTTATTGTTTTTTGTAAGATTTGTCAATAATTTTGCAAAAAGCTTTACAAGGTAAATAAAATTAAATAGAATAGATACTGTCTCTATTTTATTTAATACTATATATAGCATTATAACTAAAAAAAGACACTATATATTGATTTTTTAAAAAATAATGAAAAAAATTCTTAAATAAAAAACACTCAAATTGTGTAATTCAAGTGTAATCATTAGAAAAACAATCTGTCTAGGAAATTTTTCTAATGTACTTTATGAAAAAGTTTGGAGAATTGCAAAAGGAATTTTAATTTTTAATAAAAAAATATGGCAACAAATCAACATGTCGTTCCTCGAAATGGAAATTGGGCAGTTCAAGGAGCTGGAAATAGTCGAGCTACATCAATTCATAACACCCAAGCAGAAGCCATCGATTCAGCAAGAGACATTGCACAAAACCAAGGCACTGAACTATTCATTCACGGGACAAATGGAAGAATAAGAGAAAGAGATTCATACGGAAATGATCCTTTCCCTCCGAAAGGCTAAAAGCAATATAAAAAAGAGCAGAAATTTCTGCTCTTTTTTATATTTTTTATTTCAACAAGCTTTCAAACTGAGTGATTAACTCCTCTTTTAATTTTTCATTAATTTCTTTTTGAGCGTCTAGAGCTTTTGATTCTGAGGCTCCTGCTATCGTTTCATTTTGTTTTTTTGAAATTCTAATCATTCCTTGTAAATCTGAAATTTTTTCATTTTCATCAAGAAATAAAGCAACTTTACAATTATTTTTCCTATCCCCTAGTAAATAGCCAACTTCGAGTGCGACATTCATATTTCCACCTCGAATATCTGCAATATAAACGGGGTATTTTTGAAGAAAGTTTTCAATACTATTCCATAAAAATCTTCCATTTTCTTCTTTCAATGTAGCGACTTTAATACTCCAACCTTTAAATTTTTCATCTAATATTTCTTGTATAAAGTTTTCTGTAATAACTTTTTCTCCATCAAATGGAGTAATAAATCCAATAGTTTTTTCTTCAACTTGTTTTTCTTTTGTTGAAACTACTTTTGGTTGAATGAAATCACTGCCTCTTGCTTCAATGGGAATTTCTAAATCATCAATAATTTCTTGTAATAATTCTGTATGATTTTTTAAAAGATTTAAAGATTCAGAAAAAAATGATTGTAATGAGTCCGTATGTTTTTCAATTAAATCAAATCTTCCATTCGGAAAAACCTTTTCTGCTTTAGCAGAAAGTTTCAAAATAAATTCAATTTTTGGAAAGGTTTCATAATAAGGCGGGAAATTCCCTGCTAAATATGCCGCAACTCTGTTTATATCAATTTTCATAAAAAGAAATTAATTTCTGTTAATTATATCATAGAAGTTTATTATTTTCTCTGTTTTTTTCTCTACACAAAAACCCTCTGCATCACTCCTTTTTTCCAGTTCTTCATTTTCTCAATTTCCTCCGTTTTTTCTGATATTTT
>CAMZKJ010000024.1 GCA_947311245.1 uncultured Candidatus Altimarinota bacterium | reverse complement strand
ATTCCTCCCATAACCAAAGCTGTAACCCCTAAAGGTACTGCTTTGTCTTTTACTTTCTCACGGAAAGATTTTTTTACTCTCTTTGTCATATTTGTGTTGGTTAAAAAAAACATATAGAGAAATTTTATATAAGATTCCTAAATAATAAGTTTTATGACTTCTTTAGAAATTGGTCATTTTTTTTGAATATATAACAAAGATTTATATACCAAAAAATCTATCTATCCTCCTTGAGGATAAATAGTATGGAATAAAAACACTAAACGAAAAGCTTGTGCTAAAGCGCTGTGTTGTATTGTGTTGTGTTGTGTTGTGTTGCTGAAAATTCTATTTTGCATTTTTGTTTGTGTCAAAAGTTTTTATTTTGTTTTTATTTTTTTTGAAAACTCATTTTTAAAGCTTCAAATTATTCTAGCACATATTTTCTAACAGTAAAAGAGATTTTTTAAAAAAAATGCACTTGGCAATACTCCACACTCTTTGTCTAAAAATCAATATTAATAAAACCAATAAAAATTACAAAATATATTTTTGCTTTAGACGCTTCCAAAATAATAATCCTAAAATAATAGAAAAAATGAACACTCCCAAAATAACAAATACAAATGCAAAAGGATAATCTTCAAAAGGATTATGTAAATTCATTCCAAAAAAACCTGAAACCAGTGTTCCAATAGATAAAATAAATGTTAAAAGACTCACCAGTAAATCAAAATGAATAACCGAATTCCGAATAGTTGCCATTTTCAAAGTTACAATCTCTTGCGTATCATCAATATTTTCTTTTTCTTTATGAATATCATGTGAAATTTCCATGACTTGCTCTAAAATATTTTCTAAAATAGATTCTAAATCATCATCTTCAAAATCTTTATTCGCTAAAACTAATTCATCTATAGCTTCATCATCATTCAATAATTCAGTAAGGGTATCTTGCAACTCTTGTGTAATTTTTTCTATAGATAAAATTTCTTTTTTTATCACTAACAGTTTTTCGAAATTTTCTTGTGTTGGAAATTCTGAAACTTGCGACAAAACTTTTGCAAGACGCAATTCAAATGAAATAAAATGTTTCTGTGTTTTCGATAAAACAAACTCAAATGCAGCCTCTAAAATCATGAACTCAAAAGGAATATGAGTATCTTCTAGTTTTTTATTTTTTAATTTATTTTTTAAATGCGTAGAAAATGCTAAATCACGCTTTTCATCATCTTGTAAAACAAAATATGCACTTTTTTTCCCAATAACCAATTTAATTTTTCCTAAATTTACAATTAACCCATCTCCACGAATAGACACCGTATATAACTGACGCCGTGGAAGAAATATGGGTCGAAAATCTCGAGTATGCATATCAAACTCTATTGCAAGAGTTTTTTTTGAAACATCTACCAAAGATATATCGCCGTTGGGAATAATTTTAAACATTTTCATAGATACTCGCAGTATATCATACTAAATGTAATCTTCAAAGTTAGGAAGTTGCTTTCGTAAATTTTTTAACCCACGCGATTGCAAAATTCTTACAGCTGTTTCAGATTTTTCCATAATTTCTGCAATTTCACTATTTTCTAACTGAGAAAAATATTTTAAAATTAACGATTGGCTTTGTGTATATGCTATTGAATTTAACGCTTTTTGTAATTGTATTTTTAAAAAATCATTTTCCACTTTATTAAATTCTGCTTTTGAAACTTTATCTTCAATAAATATGTCCTCTTTTAATTCGAGCGTATCTTTATTTTTTCTAAAAAAATCTATTATTTTATTTTGTGCAATTCTAAATACCCACGATTTAAATTTCACCCCAGAATTTTTTGAATATGTGTCTAATTTATTCCATACTGTTAAAAAAACATCACTCGCAATATCTTCTGCTAATTCTTTTGTTGGAACTCTAAAAAAACAAAACTTATATACAGGATCTAATAATTCATCGTATAACAAAGAAAAAGCTTCAATGTCATCATTTTGTGCTTTTTTTACTAAACCGTCTATGTATAAATCTGCATCGGCCTGACTCATAAATTTTTCATAATATATAAACAATATATCAAATAAAATAAATTTATAAATACAAATGAATAATAATTCTAATGTTTATTTTTAGTTTTAGTGCTTAATATTTTTAATATTTCTAATATTTTTTTATTAATTCAAAATTACCTTATTAAAAAAGGATTAAATACTGTAATATTATTTATGTATAATACTCATTTTTTTCTATGATTTTAGCTATCGAAACATCGTGCGACGAAGTATCTGCAAGCCTTGTTAATGAAAATTTTGAAGTAGAAAAACACATAATTTTTTCTTCGTCTGACTTAGCAAATAAAACTGGCGGAGTTGTTCCAGAACTTGCTGCACGCGAAGCGGCAAATATGATGCAAAGTGTTTTAAAAAAAATCACAGAAAATATTGATTGGGATAGTGTAAAAGCAATAGCTGTAACCAATGGACCTGGATTGGTGGGCTCTCTCATGACCGGAATTGAAGCTGCTAAAACACTTGCCATTCTTTTTAATAAGCCCCTCATTCCTGTTTTTCATATCTTTGGACATATGTGTGCAAATTTTCTTGAACAAAAAGAAAAAATAATTTTTCCAGCACTTGTTTTAACTGTTTCTGGTGGACATAACGATATATATCTTTGGAATAGCGAAACTGAATATTTAAAAATTGGAACAACTTTAGATGATGCTGCAGGAGAATGTTTTGACAAATGTGCACGCATGCTTGGACTTGGATACCCCGGTGGCCCACTTTTATCACACTGTGCAGAACACGGAGAAAAAAGAGACGATATAATATTACCGCGCCCATTGAAACATGCAAAAAATGAAAATATGTTTAATTTTTCATTTTCTGGTTTAAAGACAGCATTACTCTATAAAATAGAAAATCTCAAACAAAATAGTCTCAACACTAATAATAATAAATTAACAAAACAAACTATTTCAGACCTTGCACTCGAAGTTGAAACAGCGATTTGTGAAACACTCCTTCATAAATTGTTTCTCGCACAAAAAAAATATAACATCTCTACAGTAATGATTTCTGGTGGAGTTTCTGCAAATAAGCCATTGCGTAAACAATTTTTAGAACAAGCAAAACAGAGAAAATGTAACGCTTTTATTCCTGTAAAATTTGAATATTGTACAGATAACGCTGCTATGATTGGATCTGCTGCACATATTTTGTGGAATAATTCAAAAAATAAAAAATTTCCTGTTGAAGCAGTAAAAATTCAAATGAACGCATTATAATATCACTCTAGAACTATGAATATTCTTCTTGATTTTCGACCATTTCTCAATAAAATTCCATCTAATGGAGAATATTTTTGTAAAGATTTTTTTCATGCATTATTTAGAAATAACCCAAGTGATGTTTTCTATATTTGGACAACAGGTTCAGAACATCTTTCAAGTGAATATAAGTTCGACCAATATCACAATGTCCGAAGAATACATACAGAAATAGAAATAGATACATTATATAGATTAATTACATTTCTAAAATATCCTGCGATTGATGATTTAGTAGAAACATTAGCAATGAAAAATGGACATATGTCATGGGTAGGAAAATTTGATGTTGCATTTTTTGCGACCCCTATGCCAGTTTTACTTGAGGGAGACTGCATTCATGTACAAATTACAAACCATTTAAAACCATTGCATTATCCGGAAATTTTCTTAGAAAATCACATGAAATATCAAGAAAAAAAATATTATAAAAAAAATTGGAAAAATGCTGATATAAATATTGTTCCATCTCAATTCCTCGCAAACGAATTAGCAACAGACATAGACGAAGACGATGAAGATGAGGAAAGCTCAATTTTTGTAAGTAGCATTGGAATCACGCAAGATATTGCAAGATTTACACCAAATGAAGATTTTACAATTGAAGAAGATGAAATTGATGATATTTTAGAAATGAATAATCAATATAAAGAAAATACAATACAGCAAAAAATTTATGACGACTTACCAGATTCTTTTTTTTATTCACAAGAAACACTCGAAACCATTTCAAACACTATACAAGCCTTCGCTCTGTTTTCTAGCAGATACTCAAATGCAAATATAAAACTTATAATAGAAGAGCCATTTATAGATGCCTTTAAATTTACCGCCTTCTTAAAAAGAGCTGATAATATCATAATTATTCCTCCCTCATCAAAAGAGAAAAGAATAATACTCTATTCGAAGTGTGCAGGATTTATAAAACCAGATATGTATAACACCGAAGGACAAACATTACTAGAGGCCATGAAATGTGGAGCACTCATTATTTGCTCTACCCATGGTGCATTACCAGAAATTTGCCCCTCTGAAAATTTCTTTTTTAATCCAACATTATACACCGAATTATTTAAAGAAATGAAAAATTTGTATAATCTCGATGAAACAGAGAAAGACATTCTTTCAAAAAAAAATATAACAATAGCCTCTTCTCATGAATATTCTTGGGACGATATCACCATAAATATCATGGCAAAATTAGCAGATCTATTAGAAGAAAAAGAACTGAGCATATAATAGTTTTATAAAAAATGAGTTGAAATTTTACAATAAACAACTTAATATTTTACGTATGTACACTGGTACTAAATTATTATTTTTATACGAAAAAACATGTCTGATATTTCTGAAGAACAAAATACATTTACGCTAAAATCTGGTCTTGCAAAAATGATGAAAGGAGGAGTAATTATGGATGTAATGAATGTTGAACAAGCGCGTATTGCAGAAAAAGCTGGAGCCGTAGCCGTTATGGCACTTGAAAAAATCCCTTCTCAAATTCGAAAAGATGGAGGTGTTGCACGAATGTCAGATCCTTCAATGATTGAAGAAATTAAAAAAAATACGACTATTCCAGTTATGGCAAAAGTTCGAGTTGGACATTTTGTAGAAGCTCAAATTTTACAAAGTTGTGATATCGATTTTATAGATGAAAGTGAAGTTTTAACTCCTGCAGATGAAGAACGACATGTAGAAAAAAATGAATTTAAACTCCCATTTGTGTGTGGAGCAAAAAATTTAGGAGAAGCACTGCGACGAATTCAAGAAGGAGCAGCAATGATTAGAACCAAAGGAGAAGCAGGAACAGGAAATATTGTAGAAGCAACACGACATTGGCGACAAATTAGAAGAGAAATTGACAACTTAAACCCTTCTAATATTGAAGAAAAAGCACGAGAATATCGAGTATCTGCAGACTTAGTAGAAATGGTTATGAACGACCAAAGACTTCCAGTTGTTACATTTGTAGCAGGTGGAATTGCAACTCCAGCAGATGCAGCAATGATGATGCAACTTGGTGCAGAAGGAGTATTCGTAGGATCAGGAATTTTTGATGCAGAAAATCCTGAATTAGTCGCAAAAGCAATTGTTCAAGCAACTCTTAATTTTGACAAACCGGATATTTTAAAAGAAGTATCACGAAATTTAGGAGGAGCAATGAAAAGCCTTGAAATAAAAGATTGTGCTGTGAAATATGCAGACCGAAACACAAACTAATAGAACAAAAAAATATGAATAATAAAATTATAAATATTGGAATTTTAGCAATTCAAGGATCATTTGCGGAGCATAAAGAAATGTGTGAAGCTCTCGGATATTCTTGCATATTTATTCGGAATAAAGATGAGTTAGAAAAAATAACTCATCTTATTTTACCAGGTGGTGAATCAACTACAATGCTCAAACTGCTGAAAGAATTTAAAATGTGGGAAATTTTAAAAGATAAAATTCAAAATAAAAATCTTAAAATTTTTGGAACCTGTGCCGGAGCTATTTTATGTTCACATTTAGGAATGAATATTTCAATTGAACGCAATGCTTATGGTGCACAACAAAACTCAATTATTACAGATATTACTGTAAATAAAAATTCTGAATTTTATAAAAATACTGCAGTTGAAAATATTTCAGCTGCATTTATTCGTGCCCCCAAAATTATTGTAAATCATTCAACTCTATCAAACAGAGCCAGTTCTCTAGAAATAATATCTGAATATAAAAACACTCCAGTACTAGTGGAGGAAAATAATTTTATTGCATGTAGTTTTCATCCTGAAATTACCAAAGACTACAGTATTTATGAATATTTTTGTAATAAATAATAAAAAATATATAAAAATAAAAAGAGAGAGAGAATATAAAAATATTCTCTCTTTTTGTAATATTTATTTTTTTATTTACACACATTTACACACTTTCTCTAATTCTTTTTAAAACTTTTGCACTCACAATTTCAAGAAGTTCTCCATCTGTAGCTTCACGAATACCAACAATTCCACCAAATTTCTGCTTTAGAATTTTTTTTGTTTTTCCACCTATCCCTTGAATTTCATCTAGTACAGATTTCTGTATTATTTTTTCTCTCCCTGCTCTATTTTTTGTAATAGCAAATCTATGCGCTTCGTTTCGAATCCGTTGTAACATGTGCCCTTCATTTGAATTTTTTTGAATTTCAGTTTTATACATTTCACCCATTTTAGTTTCAGGATTATAACGTATCGCAAAAACTTCCTCTTCTCTTTTGGCTAACGAACAAATTTGAATTTTATCGGCATATTCTGTATTTTTTAAAATATTCCAAGTAGAAGAAAGCTGTCCTTTTCCACCATCTATTATAATAAGATCTGGAATTTTTAGAAACGAGTCCGACAAGCTCATAGATAATTTTCCTGTTTTAAGCATATATAACTCCCCTTCTTCTGTTGTTTTTTCTTCAAAACCAAGATGCTCTAAATATTCTTGAGTTTTTTTTGCATAATTAAAAATTTTATAAACATCACATTTTGTTTTTACAAATATATCTAATAAAAATTTTCGCATTTGTTTTTGATATATTTGAAGATCTCCAATGCTTACCGCACTCATGTTTTTTACAATATATGTTTCTGATAGATTTATTCTTGCATGCTTCATACTATTTATTTCAACTAACGCCAAAATATTACTATATATTTTTTTTGGTTTTTGACTATTAAATAACCCATATATATCTGCGGTACTTAATTTTTTTATTGTATTTTTAGTAATATGCACTTTTGCAACTCCTCCTAGACATGGAATTTCTTGCATATCTTGAATATCTTGTTTTCGTTTTAGCTTTTCTGTAGACCAATTTTCTGGAAATTTTTCTGGTAAACGAGAAAGTCGACGATACAGTGCTTCTGCTAACGATTTAAAATCATCAATCCCCGTTTCTGTATCTATAGATTTAATATTAAAAGACCTATAATCCGATTTTTTTTCTTTTCCATTTTCAAAAACTACCATTGATGCAACTGTTTTCTCTCCTGAATAATGCGAAATATCATAACACTCCATTCGTTTTGGAAAACTGTTCATGTGTAGTTTTTTTTGCAATGTTTCAAGCGTATCTTCATAGTTTTCATCTTTTTTAATAAAACTCATAGCATGACGCTTTGCGTAATCTTCTGCGTTTTGATGTGCGAGATCTAATAACTCTTTTCTTCTCGCTTTCTCTGGTAAAGAAATTTCTACACTTCCCCCATTTAAAACCTGTAATTCTTCTGTAAAATATTTTTCCCATACAATTTTTTCATCTTCGTCTATAAATTTTTTATCAAGAATAATAGTTTTTGGAAAATCTGAAACACGGCTTGCATGCGATGCTAAAAATGCATTTAAGGCCTCTTGTTGTACCGAAAATGAAACAGGAGAAAGAGAACTTTCATTTTTAATCATTACGGGGAAGGTTTCAGAATTTATTATTTTCCCATTTCGAGCCGAAAATACATGAAAAAATACATGCCCATAATTTGTAAATAATCCAATAATATCTGCAGAAAGTTCATTTGGTGCAGATATTATTTGTTTTTCTGAAATATTTTCTATAGATTTAATAATATCTCGGGTTTTTGCAGCCAATGTAAATTTTGAATTTTGGGCATAATTCATCATTTTTTCTGTAAGAAATGCTGTAATTTCTTTCGTTTCACCACGCAAAAAACTCACTGCTTTTTTTATAATTTCTGCATAATCAGCCTTAGAAATTTTCCCTATACATGGAGCGTGACATTTTTTTAAATGATAATTTAAACATGGAATTTTTTGGTTTCCATTGTCTAATAAAATTTCTCCCGTTGTAGAATCTTCTGTAATTCCAATAGTTGAAGTTTTAAATAAAAAAACATCGTTAAGCATATCTATAATTTTTCGCACAGCTGAACCCGATGTTTTTGGACCAAAATATTTTGCCCCATCTTTCAAAACTTTTCGCACCAATATAATTCGTGGAAAATCTTCATTTGTAATTTTAATATACGAATATGTTTTATCGTCTCGTAATAAAATATTAAAACGAGGTCGTTTTTTTTTAATTAAATTATCTTCTAGGATTAATGCTTCTGCCTCATTTCGTGTTGTTGTCCATTCAATATTTTTAATTTTTTCAACAAGTTTTTGAATTCGAATTGAATGATTAGCCGATTCTCGAAAATAACTTCGTACTCGTGAAGACAAATTTTTTGCTTTTCCTATATATAAAATTTCATTGTTTTCATCTCTCATTTCATAAACCCCAGAACATTTGGGGAGTTTTTCTAAAATTTCAGAAATATCAGGCATACAAATTAGTTGAGAGAAAATTATCGAGAGATTCAGAAGACTATACAGAAAACTATAAAAATAAACTTATAATATAAGTACTTCATATTGTAAGTATATCAATTTCTCATAAATCTATAAAATTAAATTAAATTCTTTATTTAACAAAAAAATTATAAATCTTTTCACATAAGAGTTATAAATTGATACACTAAAATTTGAAAATACAAATACTGTTTATAGATTTTATGAAAATAATAGCGCTAGATATTGGATTTGCTCGTGTAGGAGTAGCAATTGGAGAAAGTGATATTAAATTAGCATTTCCAAGAGAACAGTTAAAATTTGAAGACTATTTACTCAAATTACAAAAAATAATTACAGAAGAAAATGTAAAAGCAATTGTGATTGGAGACCCTAAAAGTTCAGAAAATTTAGAAGATTCAACGTATACAACAGATTCTGGGAAAAAAAAGTATAAAAATGATCATAGAGAAAAAACTTTACATGAAAAAGAAAATATAAAATCAACACTTGGTTTACCTGTTTTTGTTTTCGATGAACGATTTACGACACAAATCGCAGAAGCATCACTTTCAGAGATGGGAGTGAAAATGAAAAAACAAAAGAGCTCGAAAGATTCTGTAGCGGCTGCTATAATTCTTCAAAATTGGTTCGATTCTGTAACATTTTATTCAGATATCCAAAAAGTTAATCCCCTTTAAAAATTTATTCATATATTTCATGACAAATATTTCTCAAAAAAAACTTACAAAAGATGAAATTAACCAAATTGTTTCAGATTCTATTTTTAAACAATTTGGGGTAAAAGATGAACATTTAGTAGTGCTATATGATTTAGATTCACCATTGTCAAAAATCATGACACAAGCACATAAAGATGTTTTAGCGAAGAGAAACCCAGAGACAACAATTATTCGTGAATATAAACCCGAAGATAATGCAGAGTTAGTAGAAATGCTTTCAAATTTACCAGAACAGTCTTCTGTAATATTAATTCAATCTACAAGTTTTAGAATGGATAAATTTAGAATTAGACTTCATTTATATAACAAAAATATGGGATGCATGGAGCATTCTCACCTGAGCTATTATGGACCAGACCAAGAAAACACATGGCTAAATGCATTAACATATAAAGCAGAAGAATATGCTGAATTAGGTGAGAAAATTAAAAAATTAATGGATAATTACGATGAAATAAAAATTTATTCTGGAGATAAAACAACTCCTGATATTCTTATCTTTCCAGAAATGGAAGAAGCAAAAATAAATGATGGAAGATTTTATCAACAAAAAAACCGAGGAGGAAGTTCTATCTGTGGGGAAATTTTTTCAGAAAGCAAAGATTTATATAGTGTGAATGGGAAATTAAACATTTGCTGTTATCCAAATTCAGAATTTAAGATTGTCCAATGTGAACCATTTTCAGTAACAATTGAAAATGGAGTATTAACGAAATGGGACGATAACGCACCGCAAGAATTTATTGATAATCTTATTACACGAATTTTAGAATCGGAAACAGATGCAGAAGGAAATCCAGAAGTAATGATTAGAGAAGCAGGATTTGGATTAAATCCTTTTATTTCAATGGAAAACCCTTTAAGTTTTGTTTCTGTTTTTGAGCGACAAGCAGGGTTCCATATTTCACTTGGAAAAAAACATGCTATTTATAGAGCTAAATTTGGAAAAGAAGTTGTACAACGATATCACATGGATATTTTTTCAACAGCCTTTAAAATATCAGCTTGTAATAAAGATAAAACAACAGGAGAAATAATTGAAGAAGTTGTATTTTTTGAAAATGGAAAATATCTCTAAAATAATTGGTATTATTGGCGCAGGGCCTGCTGGAATTTTTACAGCACTTTTTCTTGCAAAAAAATATAAAGCAGAATTACAGGCTGGAAAAATAGAAATTCATATTTTTGAAAAAAATAAAAAATTAGGAAAAAAATTAAAATTAACCGGTGGAGGACGAATGAATATTTCGAATAAAATTTTAAATCCAAACACCTTTTTCTCGAGTAATAACAGAAAAAAAGAACATTTTTTTAAATCTAAATTTTTTAAAAAATCAGAAATTATAGATTCTATTCAACAGTTTTCTGTAATTCATCTTTTTGATGAACTTGAAATAAAATATTTTTGGGAAAAAAATAGAGCTATGTTGAAATCGGAAAATGCAAAATCTGATGTTGAAGCATTACAAGCGAGACTTGAAAAAATAAAAAATATTTTTATTCATGTAAATACAGAAATCAATAGTATTACAACAACTGAAAATAATAAATTTATTTTAGAAAATAATAATAAAATATTTGATAATCTTATTATTACAACTGGAGGAATGTTGCAAATGGAAGATAAAAAGCCTCTTAATTCTCAATTAAATAAACAAAAAACATATAGCTTACTCGAACAATTTGGGCATACTATTCAAAAAACTTCGCCATCACTTTCACCTTTTCGATTTTCAAAAGAAGAAATAGCAACTTTACATTTTGCAGAAGTTGCAGGGCAAAGTTTTACAGGAAAAATATATGCAAAAAATGTGAATATAAAAAAAAATACAGAAGTTATAGATGATATTCTTATTACGCATGTCGGGTTATCGGGTCCTGCTATTTTAGATTTTTCAGCATTATGGGATAAAAAATCTGATGTATTTTTAAATTTTATTCCAGAATATACAGAAAAAACACTTACAAAAAAATTGCAAAATTTACGAAATGGGAAAAATAATATTCTTTCTTTTTTTACACAATTTGTTTCAAAAAAATTAGCAAAATTTTTAATTGAAAAAACAAAAATTAAAAATTTATTTTTTGCAGATATAACAAAGCAAGAGCTTAGAAATCTCGTGTCTGCTTTTTGTGGCTTTTCATTACCAAAGCCTGAATTATTTCCGTATCAAGCCTGTTGGACAACAAAAGGAGGAGTCTCTCTTTCTGACATCAATGTTTCAACGCTTGAATCAAAAAAAATCTCCAACCTTTTTATAGCTGGAGAAATTTTAGATATTGACGGTTTATGTGGTGGGTATCATATTTCACTCTGTGCCCTGCAGGCAAAAATTATTTCTGAAAATATATAGAATTTTTTTATTCTGCTAGAATTTCTTCCATTATTTCATTACTAATATCTGCATTTGAATGAACTGCAATAATATCGTCGTGGTCTTCGAGTGCTTCGATTAATCTAAATATTTTTCGTGCATGTTCTGTTGTTTCTACTTTTATCATGTTTTCGGCAACCATAGAAACTTTTGCACTGGCTTCATATCCACTAGAATTCAATAATTCTTGTAGGGCAAAAACATTTTTTGCATCACAAATAATTTCTATTTCTGTATTATTTTCGTCTGTAGAAATAATAACATCTTCTGCATCATTTTCGATTGCAAGCATTTCAAGTTCTTCTATTTTTTCACTATCTGGTGCAGTGTTTTCGAGAACTATTTCAATTACTCCTTTGCGGTGAAACATCCATGCGACACTTCCATTTTCTCCTAAATTTCCACCATTTTTTGAAAATGCCACTCGAACCCCTGTAACAGTCCTATTTCGATTATCACTTAATGTTTCAACAAGCATTGCAATACCGTCTGGTCCATATCCTTCAAAAGTAGCCTCAACAAGTGCAGCCGCAGATTTATCTTCTCCTGTACCTTTTTTAATAGCTCTTTCAATATTTTTATTTGGAGTATTTTCTTTTTTTGCATTTTCAATAGCTAATCGTAATGCAGGATTAGAATCTGGATCTCCACCACTTCGTGCCGCAATAGTTACAAGGTTTGCATGTTTTGTAAAAATTTTTCCTCGTGCTGCATCGTTTGCACCTTTTTTGTGCCGAATAGAGTGCCACTTTGAATGTCCAGACATATATAATAAATAAAAATGTACTTATAGTTACTTTTATTTTATCATAAACTTGTAATTTCTGTAAATTATTAGAATATTTATAAATAAAAAAATGTTAAAGCAAATTTCTATTAAAAATTTAGGGTTAGTTGAAAATGAAAATCTCAATTTTTTTAATGGATTCACTGTAATTACAGGGGAAACAGGAAGTGGAAAATCTTTTTTTTGTAATGCTATAAAACTAGGAATGGGAGAGCGAGCAAAAAATATATTTCCATTAGAAGGTGAAACAGTACGAACCGTTATTGAACTAGAACTTAAAAATAAAATATTTAGACGGATTTTAGAAAAAAATAAATCTCGATTTTTTATCGATGATATCCCTCAAAGTTTAAAAAATGGGCAAGAGTTTTCGTCGAAATATTTTCATATGCATTCTCAGCACGATAATATTTTTTTAAAACAACCAGAAGCTGCAACCGAAATTTTTGATAGATGTTTATCTGTGGAAAATCAAAATGTAAAAAAAGAATATGTATCTGTATATCAGTCTTTTTTAGATATAAAGTTACAGCTAGAAAAAAAAACGGAAGAGTTAGAAAAAAAACTATTACAAAAAGATTTTTGGGAATTTCAATTGGAAAAAATGCAGAAAATTCAATTTACCCTAGAGGAGTTAGAATCTGCAGAGCAAATCATTAAAAATTCTTCATTTTCTGTTGATACCAAAGAAATCGTTGAAGAATCTATCGAAATTTTAGCAGGAGAAGGAAATAGTGTTTTATCACTGTTAGACAGCGTAGAAACAAATATTAAAAAATTAGAAAAAAATAGCAATACGCCAATAAATAATTCTGAAAAATTAAATATTATTTTCACCAATGTTCAAGAAATAATTCAAAATTTAGAATCTGAATTACCCGATGGAATAAATGAAGCTGAAATAACAGAAGCCCAAAATCTCATTTCTCAAATCTCACGATGGTGTAAAGAATTTGGAGTGATTTCACCTCAGCAACTTTTTGAAAAAAAAGAAACACTTAAAAACAACTTAGAAAGTATTATAACACTAGAAAATAGTAAGAATACATACACAGAAGAAAAAAAACTTTTATTCGAAAAACTTGAAGCATTAGGAGATATTTTATCAAAAGCTCGAAAAGAAAAAACTTTAGAATTTGGAGAATTGATTCAAGAAAAATGCCGAATTATGGGAATGGAAAAAGCTATATTTCAGGTAAATTTAAAAGCTGTTGAGATTTGTAAATATGGGAAAGAACAGGTCGAGTTTTTATTTTCAGCGAATCAAAACGAAGTACAAAATTTATCGTTTTCGGCATCTGGAGGAGAAATTGCACGAATTACATTGGCGCTAAAACAGTTTTTTCCAGAAAATACTACAATGATTTTTGACGAAATTGATACGGGTGTATCGGGGGCAATTGCAGAAAAAATGGCAACCGAAATGAAAAAGCTTGCAGAGAATAGACAAATTATTTCTATTACACATTTACCACAAATTGCCGCAATGGCAACACATCATTTAGTTGTAGAAAAAACACATTTGGAAAACAAAACTGTTACAACTTTACGATATGTTACAGGTGAAGAACGAGTGACAGTATTAGCAAAAATGATTTCCGGAGAAGATGTTACAAATGAGGCATTAGATCAGGCAAAAAAACTTTTGCATTTTAATTAAAAGTAAGAGATAATTTATTGGCAATTATTGAAGTTCGGGTCCGCATCTTTCCAGTTTAGGTAGTGTTAGGTAAGTACAGAAAAATTGTTATATATTCTTTACCATTATAAATATGGAAACTAAATTATTTGTAGGAAGTCTTCCTTGGGGAGTTTCTGATGAAATGCTTCGAGAAGCATTTGAACAAGCTGGAACAGTTATTTCTGCTCGAGTTATTACTGACCGAGAAACAGGTCGATCACGAGGGTTCGGATTTGTAGAAATGGAAACTACAGAAGGAGCTGCTGCTGCAATCGAAATGTGGAATGAACAAGATTTTGATGCTCAAGATGGACGAACTCCACGAGCTATTATTGTAAATGAAGCTCGACCACGAGATTAATTTATAATTAAACATTTCTGTTTATACAAAAAAAGAGCATTTATGCTCTTTTTTTGTATTATTTTTTTTGTATTTCTTCAAAAAATTATTTTTATTATACTTAATCTATAGATTTTATTATACTTAGAATATATTTATAAGACATTTATTCTTTTTTAGATACTTTTAAAATGGCAAGTACTTTTAATATCATAACAGTAAATAATTCTGAAGAGAAAAAAACTCTGAGAACGGTCTCTGATCCTATTTTAAAACTGGATAAAACACATAAAAAATTGATAGAAAAAATGAAAAAGACATTAGCGAAAGAAGAAACAGGTGTTGGACTTGCAGCTCCACAAGTGGGAAAAAATCTACGAATTATATTAGCTGTACTTGGAAAAAAAACAACAGTCTTAATTAATCCTGAAATTATTACACATTCAAAAACAACAAATAAAGACGACGAAGGTTGTTTATCTATTCCAAATCAATTTGGAATAGTAGAACGATGGAATAAAATTGAATTAAAATTTTATGATGAAAAATTTCTACCAAAAACTCGAATATTAAATGATTTTGATGCACGAATTGTACAACATGAAATAGATCATTTAGATGGTGTATTATTTACAGATAAAGTAATTGGAGAACTCACAAAAGACGTAAATTTAGAAGTATAATTATTTTTCAATATACCAAAAGATGAAACATTTTTCTGAATTCGTTTCTAAATTTTTACAAAAAAAAGGACTAAAAAAAGAAGCATATGCTTCTTTAATTTTAGAAAAAACTAAAATTATATTATCTGACCATTTTGGAGACGAAATTTTTCAGTTTTGTACTGTAAAAAAATATAAAAATAAAAAAGTGTTTATTTCCACAACTTCTTCAAGCTGGAAACAAACACTTCATTCACATTCTTCTTCATTTTTATTACTCATTCAAAGAGAATTTCCAAATGAAAAAATAGAAAATATAATTATTTTTTAAGAATATTATTTTTGTGCATCTACAATTCTATTCACAGCATACTGTTGCCCAATACTAAACAGCGTAGAAATTAACCAATAAACACCAATAGCGAGAGGAAGAAACATTGTAAAAAACAAAATCATTACGGGTAAAATATACATAAATACTCCACTCATTTTTTGCATTTCATTTTGCATATCCCCCATAAATCCTTCTGGTTTTTTATAATTTTTATCTTTTTTTCGTTCCTCTTGCTGTTGTTTCATTTTTGCAAAAGAAAGCTTCATTGCAAAAAATTGAGCAATCGCAACTACTACAGGCAACCAAATTGCTTGAATGTATTGAAGAGGAGTTTGAAGTAATTCTAAAAATCCGTAAAAATTATACGAAATATTCTGATAATCAAAATTTCCAAACCATGTCCAATCATACAGAAAAAATGATTGATATTCCGATAAACCACCTTGAATTACATAATATAATGCAATAAGAACAGGAAACTGAATAAGCATTGGCACAATAGATGAAAAGGGATTCACATTATGTTTTTTCCATAATTCCATTGTTTGCATTGCAATAGCTTGCTGATTTCCAGCATTTTTATTTTTTATTTTATCAAGCTCTGGTTGTAATTTTTGCATTACTCGCTGTGCTTTCATTCCCTTTTGTGTTGGAATAAACAGTAATAATTTAATAATTAATGTTAATAAAATTATTGTCCATCCAAGATTTTTTGAAGTTATATCTAAAAAACCAATGAATAAATTATAGACTGGTTTCCAAAAAAATGTTCTCCAAATTGTTTTAAATATTCCTGCATCTTCTATAACAATAGTATCTTGAAAATGTTTTTCTTTCTCTGAAACATTCACATCAACTTTTACAGTATAATTTCCTGCCGTATTAAAAAATTCTGTATTCTGTTTCGGATAACGTAATGTAAGTGTTTCATTTGCCATTAAAATAGAATTTTCTGGATCTTCCGAAACGTTCAAAGATACCAATTCTCCATTATCGTATTTTTCAATTTTTACTTTTTCGGGAGGAGTCCCAGCTCCTAAATCTATATTTTCATCTGTATTATTTGTAATATCAATACTTACTAAATCCCCTATTGTATATTCATTATCTGATGCCACAATAGTAATATCATTTATTTTTTCATTATTACTCTTCTCTTCTGGTGGAAACACAAAAATCAAAAGTAAGTAAGTTCCAAAAAAAATTATTAAAAATCGCATTATTTTATCCATAGGAAATTAAGTGTAAAAATATAGTTTTTCTATAATTCTATTTTGACATGCTATAGATTATTTTCCAAGTTTTAAATGCTTTTAAATTGCTGAATTATTTAATAATTCTAAACATATTAATTTCAAAACATAAAATTTGGATAAGTATGAAATTCATGATATAATTATCTGAATTATTAAATAAACATATACAAATAATTTCGACACACAATATACACAAATTTATTTCATGACGATGAAAACAATTATACATAAACACAAAAAACTTTTTTTAAGTTTAGCATTTACTCTAGCAATAGCCTTTAGCTTTATGAGCTCGAATTTTTTCGGGTTCTTAAATTCTACTTTTTTTACAGCCGATATATTTCAAACAAGCAATTCAAATACAGAATTAGCAAATGACACTATTTTTTATATTCCAGATACATATACAAGTAAAGCAGGACAATCAGGTGAAATTATTGTAAAAACACATAATAAAATAGATTCACTTCTTGGATTTAGCTTTGATATCGAGTATCCAGATACAGCATTACAATTTAATGGAATTTCAACAAAAACAGGAGCACTTGATGGAAAAAATTTTTTTGTACAAGAAAATACAAATATTAAAGGAAAAATTACAGTCGTCGGAGCAACTGGTGGTGACAGTATCGCGATTGATGCAGAAAAAGATTTTTTATTTTTATCATTCAGTATAAAAGCAGATATTACCACAGACGTACAAAATATAGAGTTGCAATTAAACAATATGAAAATTATTGGGGCAAATATGCAAGAAATGAGTGCAAAATCTGAAAATGGAAATATTCAAATACTGCATGATTTTTCAGAATTACGAATTGATAATTTTACAGTGAGTGAAAATGGAGAACTCTCTATAGATTTTAATAATTTATTAAAAGAAGATATTACGCTTGCAGATTTTTCATTTTCTCCTGAAGCAAAAAATGAGTTTTCTACTGTTCATATAGATAAAGAAAAAATTCTATTTAAACGACTCGATTTACTTGGAGGCGAAAAGTATGAATTACAATTTACAAATGAATATTTAGGAAAAAAAGGAGAAAAAATAGAAAGTGAAACCAATCCTATTTCCTTTTATGTTACAAAAGATAAATCTCCAATTTTTCAAATACTAAAAAATGAAATTATAGATACAGACAATAATACAATTAAACTAACATTTTCAGAAGAAATTGACCCAGACTCTGTTCAGTTAAGAGATTTTCAATCTCGAACACTAGAAGTTGAAAAATTTATTATTGGGTCAAATAAAAAAACAATTACTGTAACATTTAACGATTCGTATAGAATTCAAGACTTGCATAATCCAGATCCATTTCGAGTGAATTATATTGAAAGTAAAAGTGGGAAACCTTTACTAGGATTTTTAACCGATATTTTTTTATATCCAACAAATATCGCAGAAAAAGGACCTGAAATGAAAGAAGCACTACGATTAAATAATGATACTATTCAGCTTAATTTTTTTAATACATTAGATGAAAATTCTATTAATCTAGAACATTTTCAAATTTTTAAATTTACAAATCTTGAAACATGTAAATTGTGTGATGAGAGTGGCTGTGAAAATAATAAAAATATTATTGATGAAAATACAACAATAGAAATTTCAGCCGATAAAAAAACTATAATATTTAGAAATCTCCTCCTCGAACCAACCGAAGAATATGTTGTAATGATAAGAAAAGGAACACTGCAAGATGCAGCAAAAAATATAACTGAATTTAATCAATTAAAATTTGCAATAAATAATTCTGCAAAAGAATATGATAGAGATTTTGGAATTGCAGAAAATGGAATTCAGCCAATTGATAATGAAACTATTAGCATTGAATTTACAAAAAAACCAAGTGCAGAAAGCATGAAAAATATTTATTTTGAAATTCGTAATGCAAACCAAAATATTGATATTTACTCTGTAGAACCAGATAGTACCAATCCTAAAAAATATATTTTAAAAACATCTCTTCAGACTCCGAAAGACAGATATGTCTTATCGTTATATCCAAAATATTTTGAAACACCAGAACATAAATTTCTTGGTGGAAAAAATACTGTGATTTATACAGCTGCAGCTGCACCAAAAGTTTTTACCATTAGCAATATTTCACCATATCGAGTGGTGATTGGTGCAACAGAAGAAATTACAATTTTGGGACAAAATATTCCAGCTGATTTAGAAGCATACGCAGGAACATATACCTTAGAAAAAATTGAAACAACCGACACATCGGTACGCTTTAAAATTCCACAAAATATTTTAAAACAAGTGTATGATATAGAGTTTAAATGGTCAGATGGAGGTATTTCAAAACAATTAACAAAAACATCGGCATTTGTTGTAGAAAACATTCAAAGCGATGAAATTATTGTACTATCTGAAAAAAGTTACGCGTCACCTAAAAAAGTGAAAAATAATGGAAATCAAACAACAAATTTATATGTATATGTCGATGATTCACGAGGACTTGCCGATTTAGAAAAAGTAACTGCCGATTTACGAGTTATTGATGGACCAGCAGTAACAGAACTTGGAAAAGGTGAAATTGAAAATGGAATGCAAATTTATGTACTGGAAAATGTAACCGTTCCAGAAACGGTATCAACATCTACAACTCCATATAAAATTCCTATTGTAGCACAAAATAAATCGGGACTCCATTCAGAAGGATTTGTAACCCTTATTGTTTCACGAGACACAACTGGATCTATCCCCCCAGATATTGCAGAATTTAATATTACTCCGAATACTATAAATCCTTCAGATACAAGTCATCCAGTTTTAATTCTTGCAAAAATAAGAGACGAAGATGGAGGGAATGATATTACAACCGTTGCAGTTGATTTATCATCTGTTCAATTAAATACAATTTTTCTAAAACCGTTAAACACAGGACAAGAAAGCAGTAAAACTCGATTTTTTGAAAATGAAAACCCCATTGTTATTCCTGAATCCGTTGCAGATGGTTCATATCAAATAAAAATAACAGCTATAGATGCACAAGGAGAAGAAACCGAACAAACAAAAACCATTACTATTGCACGAAGTAATAATCAAGGACCAAATATGACAAGTGAAGATACATACATCACACCGTCTAACCATTTAGTAAAAGATGGAAAATCAACATTTCAAATTCATACAAAAGTTACTGATCCACAAGGAGCCGATAACATAACCAATGTTTCTGTAAATCTTTCATCAATAGGACTTCCTCCTCTTTCTTTAAAAGGAGGAGCTATCGAAGGACGATCTCAATGGTATTCATCTGATGCATTAATTTTACCAATGGGCGCATCCGTTGGTAAAAAAGAAATAAGAATTTCAGCTACCGATAAAGAAGGAAATGAATTTAGTAAAACTGTATGGTTAGAAGTTGACCATAGTGCAGACAATGGACGTCCACCACAAGTTCTCTCTGAAAAAAATTATATTACGCCAATAGAAGCAATTGCAGATGGAGAAACCAAATTTTCGGCATATGTTTTTGTACAAGATGTAGACGACAACATATCTCATGTTATTTTAAAACTTGGCAATATTGCACTTTTCAAAGGTTCAGAACTTCCGAAAGGAACATCTTCAAAAGATATAAACGGAAAAGAACAGTGTATTTCTACTCGAACATTATTATGCATGACACCAATAATGAAAGAAAACAAAGGACAATGGTATTATATTTCAGATTTAATTATTCCAAAAACAACCAAAGCACGAGATGAAAATTATACATTAGAAATTACTGCCATAGATAAAAATAAAAATAGTAGTAGTGGAACATTAAGCATTCCTGTTCGAACTGCAGAAACTGTTTTACAAGATGGAACAAATACAGTCTCTGTTGTGCAAGCAATTAGTAATACAGAAATTCAGATTTTATTTAAAAAAGCAATTGAACCATCTCAACTAAAAGCAGAATTATTTAAAATTACAAATGCTCAAAATAAAAATGAATCATTAAAAATTTATAATGTTACCGCCAGCCCAGATGGAAAACTTGTAACACTAAAAACAGAAGAGCAAATTGAGAAAAAAGAATATGCATTAAATATTGATGCACAAAAAATTGGATTAGTATATTCATCTTTTGCTGATAGAATTTTTAATTTTACAGCATATTCAAAACCTCCAGAAAGAACATTGAATCCATTCAAAATAGTTAATATTTCAACTTCTTCACCAGAAAAAATAACACTAGAATTTAACCAACCTCTTTCTGCGATAAGTATTGTAAATACCGAAAATATATTTATATTAAAATCTGGAACAAAAATACGACTTGAAGTATTAGATTTACAATTAAAAAATAAAACAAGTATTGAAATAACTACAAAATCCCAGCAAGCAGGAGCAAAATATAAATTATACTACAAAAATATTGAATCTATTTATGGGAAAAAAATAGAAAAACGAAAACTTGCACAATTTGACGCATTTTCTGCTCCCCTTGGTGAAAATCTTGGAAATTTATATGGAACTGCCGATTTTAATAATGATAAAGTTGTAGATTTCTCAGATTTTACACTTTTTGCAGCCGTCTATGGAAAAACATACAAAGAAGTAAATTCCGGTGATTTTGATGGAGATGGGAAAGTAGATTTTAAGGATTTTACATTATTTTCTGCTCAATATGGTGAGGTATTATCAACCCTTGAAGATTCAAATTCAGATTCAAGTGATACCACTCTCCACAATAGTGCAAATCCTAATAATTACACGGGAACCAATAGTAACGAGAATTCAAATTCTGGAGTTTCAGGAACAAATTCAAATACACAGACAAATAATACCATTGAATATTCTCCTACTCCTACACCGACATTTTCTGCAACACCAAATCCCCTTTCAACACCAACCCCACAGGTAACAGCAGTAACTGCGAGTTCAACACCAAC
The DNA here is from genome assembly GCA_947311245.1 of uncultured Candidatus Altimarinota bacterium. GTDB lineage: Bacteria > Patescibacteriota > Gracilibacteria > CAIRYL01 > CAIRYL01 > SZUA-1403. The sequence continues at coordinate 31,697 of CAMZKJ010000024.1, read as the reverse complement.
ACCAACGAATAATATACATTCTGCGTCAGGTGTAACACCAGTCCCAACCTACTCAGCAAGTCAAACTGCAACCCCCTATCCCACAGCAAATATTCAATCACGAAACACACCAACTCCTACAGCTACAGCTACTGCAACTCCTACTACAACCTCAACTCCTACACCTACTTCTACTTCTACTTCAACCCCAACACCTATTACTACAACAAGTTCAAGCAGTTCAAGCGAAGTTGATCCTTTAGCCGCATTATTAGGAGGATAAAATCTAGCATATGCTTTTCAAGAGAAATATAATAATTTACACAAACAGTATGAAATTTAGCAAAAAAAATAATTTAGGAATCCCTGTAAAAAGAGAGGATGTAAATAATTATGATGTATTAAATTCAACAGAACATCAAAATAAAAAAGATGAATATTTTCATGTAAAACCAGTAAATGCACGACTACATTTTGGGTATACAGGACGAAAACTATGGAAAGTTGTTCGTATCGCAAAAAATAAATATTTAGAAGTAACTCGAAAGCGACCTATTGCAACAGCAGTTGCAAGTCTTGCTTTAATGATTTCTGGAATGTTTTTATTTTCACAAAGTGCAGATTATTTTAAAGCATCAATAACAGATTCTCCATCACCTATCCCTTTTGATGGAGCTGTTTATCCGTTTCACAAGGCTCCAAACTGGTTTAAAGTAGGAGGAAAAAATACACGATTATATTCAAGTTATTCAGCAAATGAATTGGTGAATGCTCCTCGATATGAGGTTGCAAAAATGAGAAGCGAAGAATGGGAACAGAAAACAGTAAATAGGAAAATTACCTACCCTATTGTATATATGGGGAAATATAAATTTGACCATAAAGAAAATACCGGTTCACACCCAGCCGTAGATATTAAGCTTGCAACGGGAACACCAGTTTTTTCTATAGCGAATGGAATTGTTGTAAAATCTAAATCTCAATCAACTGGATACGGACAACATATTGTTATTCGACATGATTCCGTTCCAACATATGGAACCGTATATTCATCATATTCACATTTATCAAATAGATTGGTAAAAGTTGGAGATGTTGTAAAAAAAGATGAACAAATTGGAAATGTTGGATCAACGGGAAATTCAACAACATCACATATTCATTTTCAAATAGATAAAAAAGATGCACCATTTTTTCCCTATTGGCCATTTTCAATGAAAGATGCAAGATCTGCAGGATATAATTTTACCAGTGCTGTAAATGCAGGATTTGGAAAAGAAAATGGATACAAATATACAATTAGTCCATTTGCATTTATTCATAAAAACCAAGGAACAATTAACAATATACACGCATCTGCGACAACGCCAGCCCCTAAAAAGGTTAGTACTCCGAAACCAAAACAAACAACAAAACCAACACTTTCAGGATTTAAATTAGAAGCTTCTCCAACAAAAATATTACAAAATGAAAAAGTAAAAATTACAATTCTTGCAGCAGATAATAAAAATAATTTCTTCGAAAATTACAACGATACAGTTACTGTAAGTTACGAAAAAAAAGATAAAAAAATCTCTGAAAATATTGATGTACAATTAAAATCAGGAGAAAAAGAATTATATCTCACTCTTGATAAAATTGGGAAAAATACAATTATCGTAAAAAAAGGAAATGTTATTGAAACTATCAGAATTCAAGTTGTAGCACCCCAAATTACAAAAAAACCTCAATCTACACAAACTGCAACAACAGAACATACACTGCAAAACAAAACTGCCTCTACAAAAGAAATTACAGATACACAAATAATATCATCTGCAAAATTTCATCATTTTGAGATTAGTGATGAACAAGGAAATACAGAAAAAACTTCAGTAAAAATTGGTGAAAAAATAAAAGTAAAAATTAAAGCAATTGGCGATAACAATAAAATTTTCAAAGATTCAACATATCCACCACGAGGCTCATATATTGTAAGTGTAAAAAATGGGAAAGCAAATGTTCTTCAAGTACGAAAAGGTGATTTATCAACAGGAGAAATTAGTGTAATTTTTACAGCTGAAAAAGCAGGAATTGGATTTATTAAAATAAATAATGCTATTCTTAGTATTAATGTAAAATCTGATACACCTAAAAAAGTAGAAAAAAATAATACTACAAATTTATTTACAGATGTTTCATCGTCACATAAAAACTATACAGCTATTAAATATTTGAAAAATAAAAATATTATTGGTGGATACAATGACGGAAGCTTTAAACCAAATAAAACTGTAAACAGAAGTGAAGCATTAAAAATGATTCTTGAAGCATTAAATGTTTCAATTAGAAAAAATTTAAATAATCCATTTAACGATGTTTCTACTCAAGATTGGTTTGTAAATTATGTACTTTCTGCATATAACAAAAAAATTGTAGGAGGATACAATGACGGAACATTTAAACCTGGGAAAACTGTTTCTCGAGCAGAATATTTTAAAATTTTAATTGCAACCAGCAAACTTCCATTAAAAGGAATACCTGCAAATGATCCATTTATAGATGTACCAAAAACATCATGGTTCGCAGAGTATGCACAGTTCGCGAAAGACCATAAATTATTAAACTTTGGAACACATTTCAAAGGAAATCAAGGAGTTACTCGTGCAGAAGTTGCAGAAAGTATTTATCAATTAATTAAATAACATATAACCAATATGGACTTAACACTCATACCAACCAGCGGTCCCCTCTATGATGCATTTATCAGTGGAGATTTTGATTTTAAAGATCTGCTCCTTTACGGATTATATTTAATACGATTAACAGCTGTGAGTGCTGGTATCATTTATGTAATTATGAATGTATATGCAGGAATAACATATATTGTGAGTGGTGCTGCTGGAGACAAAGAAGGAGGAAAAAATGCGTTAATAATGGCATTTTTAGGATTTGCATTAACCATTTTTGCATGGATAATTGTAGATATATTCATCGCATTTTTTATGACAGGAACTCAAAATTAAAAATAAATTTTTGTAGATTTTTTATAGATTTAACAATAATTATATATCTTAAAAAAACAGAATATTGTAATATTTATCAGAATTATTTTGATATTATTTTTGTTTTGTATTTTTTTTATGTCTCAACTTCTAAACGGATTAAACGATGAACAACTCTCAGCCGTAACACATAAAGATGGTCCTCTTTTGGTCGTTGCAGGTGCAGGATCAGGAAAAACAAAAGCTTTAACCGTTAGAATTGCGTATTTAATGGAACAAGGTGTTTTGGCACGAGAAATTTTAGCCATTACATTTACCAACAAAGCAGCAAAAGAAATGAAAACACGAGTTGAAAAATTGTTAGAAGAACAAGGATGCGAAACTGCACCAAATGGGAAAATTTTAACGCCAGCTATTGGAACATTTCATTCAATTGGAATGCGAATTTTGCGAAGAGAAATGGAAATTTTAGGACGAGAAAAAGATTTTACGATTTTTGACACAACCGACACAAAATCTCTTGCACGAACAATGCTAAAAGAGAGAAATGTAAAAACAGAAATTTTAAATCCAGCAGGACTTTTAAGCCGTATTTCGAGTTTAAAAAATGACATGATTTCACCAGATCAAGCCATTGAAGTTGCAGAAAATTATAGAGATGTAATTGTTGCCGAATGTTATAAAAAATATCAAGCAACTCTTTTAGCAACAAATGCTGTAGATTTCGACGATTTAATTTTATTACCAGTTCAAATTTTTCAAGATTTTCCAGAGGTTTTAACAAAATACCAAAATTGGTGGAAATATATAATGATTGACGAGTACCAAGATACAAATTTTTTACAGTATAGATTTGCACAACTTATTTCACGAAAACATAAAAATATTTGTGCTATTGGAGATAGTGACCAGTCTATTTATAAATTTAGAGGAGCCGATTTATCGAATATATTAAATTTTCAAAAAGAATATAAAGAAGGAAAAACTGTTATTTTAAATAAAAATTATAGATCGACAAAAAATATTTTATTGGCTGCCGATGCTGTAATTTCTCAAAATACAGACCGAATTGAAAAAACAATGACAACCGATAATGAACAAGGTGACGAAATTACCATTTTAGAATTAAGCGACGAACGCGAAGAAGCAAATACAATTTTTGATGAAATTGTTAAGCATAAAAATAACGGTGGATCCCTTTCTGATATTGCTATTTTATACAGAACAAATGTTCAGTCTCGTGCATTAGAAGAATCAGCTTTACGACATGCAATCCCCTATACCATTGTTGGTGGAGTAAAATTTTATGCTCGATCGGAAGTAAAAGATATTTTATCGTATTTACGATTTATTAAAAATGAAAATGATAGTGTTGCACTGGAACGAATTATAAATGTTCCGAGTCGTAAAATTGGAAAAAAATCTATAGATGGATTAAAAAACTTTGCATTATCAAAAAAAATTGAATGGGGAAAAATGCTTTCTCATGTTTCGGCTGCCGAAGGAATTTCAGCAATTGCAAAAAAACAAATGATGCTTTTCGATACAATGATTCATGATTTTCGAGCAAAAGAAAAAACAGAAAAATTATCTGAACTTATTGCAGAAGTAATTGAAAAAATTAAATACGAAGAAATGTTAGAAAAAAAGTATGGACTCGGAAGCGAAGAATCTGTATCTCGAAATGATAATATTAGAGAATTAATTTCTGTTGCACGAAAATATGACACAGTTGAACCAGGAAATGCCCTCACATTATTTCTTGAAGAAGTTGCACTCATTAGTGATTTAGATACGCTAGACGAAGAACAAAAAGATAAAAATGGCGAAACTATACCAAAAGAAGCACAAGTAACATTCATGACCTTACATTCTTCAAAAGGATTAGAGTTTCCAATAGTATTTATTTCTGGTACAGAAGAAAATATTTTTCCATCGTCTCGGTCGTTTTCAAATCCAGAAAATTTAGAAGAAGAGCGACGACTAATGTATGTAGGAATTACACGAGCAGAAAAAAAATTATATGTAACTTTTGCCAATAGCCGAATGCTCTATGGAGATATTCAATATAACTCTCCTTCTCGATTTATAGCTGAAATGCCAGTAGAAATTTGTGACGGAAATTATTTTTCTTCACGAGATATGGGCTCTCAATTTGCACGAGCAGAAATTAAAACTGCATCTCATGATTTTGAAATAAACGATATTATTTCTCATAAAAAATTTGGAATGGGAACTATTATAAATATTGAAGGAGATATTTTAACAATTTCATTTCAAGAAGTTGGAGAAAAACGAATGGTTGCATCTATTGCCCCATTAACCAAAGTAAACTTAGATATTGATGGAGATTTTATGTAAGCAAACTCATCTTTTAAATTTATGATATAAAATTATGATACAAAATATAAAAGTAATAACCAATGCTCCAAAATCTGAATTGAAAGAAATCATGACAGATGGAACACAGAAAGTGGCTATTTCTGCAATTCCAGAAAAAGGAAAAGCAAACAAAGAGTTAATAAAATTTTATAAGAAAAAGTTAGGAAAAAATATTAAAATTATAAGCGGTGAAAGTAATTGTCGAAAGCGAATAGAAATTCTTTCTTAAGTTTTTTAAATAAAACTCAAACACCAAAAAAAGCCCACTTCATAACGAAGCGGGCTTTTATATTTACATTTTATTGGTGGAGATGGAGGGAATCGAACCCTCGTCCAGCAGAAGGGCTCAAAGGCCGTCTACTATTATATTTTTTTCTAAAAATATTTCTTTGTGATAGAGAAAAAACAAAAATCCACAAAAAAAGAATATTTGATCAAAATACAAAAAAAATATTCTACAAAAATTCAAAAAGAATATTTTTTTCGAAAAAGGTAAATACGTTTTTAAGTCCCCTATTTATAAAAATAAAAACGACATTTGGAGCGATACGCTCGTTTTAAAAACCCGCAAGGCGGACAAATGATTATGCAGTAGCAAGAGCAAAAGAACGAGTAGAAGCTACAGTTTCTCGAGCGAATCGAGTAACTTTGTTTCCAGCGTTTTTAGCAAAAGCTAATACAGAGTTAGTGTTTTTAGCACTTATTGTTGGATATTTCTTTCTAACGGGCTGAAATAAACAAAACCCCGAATAGCAAGCGATTGATACCATCTTCTCTGTCGAGTCCAGGTCATCCCCAAAAAAATGTAAAAGATCTAAATATTTATATTTTCAAAGAAAACATAAACTTCAAAATCTATTATCTCACTATTATTGCAATTCTGCAATTTTTTTTAGATTATAATAATTCTTTTAAAAATTTAGCAGTATGTGATTTTTTTGATTGCGCAACTTCTTCAGGTGTTCCTTCTGCAACCACTTCTCCTCCACCAGAACCACCTTCAGGCCCAATATCTATAAGATAATCGCAACATTTCAATACATCTAAACTATGTTCAATAACTAACACCGTATTTCCCGATTCTACTAATCGTTCTAAAACATCTAATAATTTTTGAATATCTTCAAAATGTAACCCTGTTGTTGGTTCGTCTAAAATATAAAATGTTTTTCCTGTAGATCGTTTTGAAAGCTCTGTAGAAAGTTTTATTCTTTGTGCTTCTCCTCCAGAAAGAGTTGTGGCACTTTGTCCTAATTGCAAATATCCTAAACCGACACTTTCTAATGTTTTTAATTTTCGATGAATAGCAGGAACTTTTTCAAAAAATTGTGAAGCTTCTGAAATAGTCATTTCTAATACATCAGCAATATTTTTTCCTCGCCATGTTACCTCTAATGTTTCTGTATTATATCGTTTTCCCGCACATATTTCACATTGCACATATACATCGGGAAGAAAATGCATTTCAATTTTTTTAATTCCATCACCTTGACACTCTTCACATCGTCCTCCTTTTACATTAAACGAAAACCGACCAATTTTATATCCACGAATTTTTGATTCTGTTGCTTCAGAAAAAACTGTTCGAATATCATCAAATACTTTTACATATGTTGCAGGATTCGACCGTGGAGACTTTCCAATTGCACTTTGATCAATAACAATTGCTTTATCTAAATATTCAATTCCTGTTATTTTTTTATGTGCTCCTACTACTTGTTTTGCTTTATTTAAATCATTCAATAATTTAGGAGAAAGAATTCCGTTAATTAAAGACGATTTACCAGACCCCGAAACTCCTGAAACTCCAACAAAACACCCTAACGGAATATCTACAGATACATCTTTTAAATTATTAAAAGTGGCATTTTGAATTGATACAAATTGTTTTTTCTTTGTTTTTTCATCTATTTTTGCAGCTCTTCTTGTTTTTGGAAGTTCTATTTTTTTTCTCCCCGATAAATACGCAGCAGTTGAAGAATTTTTATTTGCAAAAAATTCTTTAGGAGTTCCTATATTTATAACTTCACCTCCAGCCTTTCCAGCCTTTGGACCAATTTCAATTAAATAATCTGCTGCTTTCATTGTGTCTTCATCATGCTCTACAACAAGAACTGTGTTTCCCAATTCTTGCAATTCTCGCATTGTTTCTATCAATTTTTCGTTATCTCTCTGGTGTAATCCAATTGAAGGCTCATCTAATACATATAACACTCCTTCAAGCTTTGACCCAATTTGCGTTGCTAAACGAATTCGTTGTGCTTCTCCTCCAGAAAGCGTTGCAGAACTTCTGTCTAATGTTAAATATGCAAGACCTACTTTTAACAAAAATTTTAACCGTTCAGAAATTTCATCTATAATTGGTGTTGCAATAGTCAAATCTGAAGTATTTAATTCTGATTTTAAATCAGAAAAGAAATCGGCGGCTTCTTTTATAGAAAATTTAGTTGTGTCTAAAATATTCTTTCCAAGAATTGTAACACCTAAAAATTCTTTTTTCAATCGCCCTCCATTACATGTAGAACATTGTTGTTCTTCCATAAATTTTTCAAGTGCTTTTCGTACATGGTCACTATCTGTTTCCAAATATCGTCGTTCTAAATTTGAAATAACTCCTTCATATTTTACATAACTTTCAGCTTCACCAGATTTTGCACCAGCCATTTTCACCTCAAATTCATTATTTCCAGCCCCATAAATTAAAATATCTTTTTGCTCTTGAGTAAAATTTTTAACAGGAGTTTTTATATCAAAACCATATTCTTTTCCTACTTGTTCCAATAATTTTAAATACCAAGAAAGTGTATTTCCTGCATTCCATGGGATAATTGCACCTTGTTCCAAGCTTAAACTTTCTTTTATAAGTAATTTTGGTAAAACTTCTTGTCGTCTTCCTAACCCATGACATGAGTTACATGCTCCATATGGAGAATTAAAAGAAAAACTTCTCGGCTCAATTTCTGGAATTACTGCCCCATGTGTTGAACACGCAAAATTTTCAGAATATGTTGTAGTCGTTCCATCATCTAAATTAGCAATAGATACTAACCCCTCGGCTCGTTTTAGAGATAATTCTACAGAATCGGCAACTCGTGCTCGATCCGGATTAGGAATTTCAATTTTTGATCCATTTGAAAGTTCTTTATAATGCTGTCCAAAATCTTTTACAACAATACGATCAATAACAATTTCAATTGTATGTTTTTTATTAGGATCTAATTCTGGGAAATCTTGTGCCATTGTATAAATTTCTCCATTAACTCTATATCGTAAAAACCCATCTCTTTTAATATTTTCAAAAACTTTTATATGGCTCCCCTTTTTCCCACGCACAACAGGTGCCATAATCATTATTTTTGTTTTTAATGGAAGTTTTCCAATTTGTGTAACAATATTTGATGGCGTTGTTTTCTGTACTTTTTCATTACATTCTGGACAATGAGGAATACCTACTTTTGCAAAAAGAAGTCTAAAATAATCATAAATTTCTGTTGTTGTTCCCACTGTAGACCGTGGCGATCGAGTAGCTGTTTTTTGTTCAATAGAAATAGCTGGAGAAAGCCCTTTAATTTCATCAATATCTGGTTTATCCATACTTCCTAAAAATTGCCGTGCATACGCCGACAAACTTTCTACATATCTTCGTTGCCCTTCTGCAAAAATAGTATCAAATGCTAAAGAAGATTTTCCACTTCCTGAAACTCCAGTAATTACCACTAAAGAATTTTTAGGAATTTCTAAATCTATATTTTTTAAATTATGGGTTCTCGCCCCTTTTATTACAATATTTTCACTCATGTTTTAATTTTGATTACTAATGAATTAACAAAAAAATTTCGTGAAATAAGTATACCATAGAATAAATAAATTTGATATTTTTTTTAAAATAACACATCTAAAAACTTAGAATATACATTTTGTTCTGAATAATATTGTAAATTTGGCTTACTCGTTGCCTCTAACACAAAATATTCTTCTGGATTAGAAATATCTGGAACAATAATTTCTAAACTCATAACCTGAATATTTAAATATTTTGCTATTTTAACAGCAATTTTTTTTAAATTTTCTGGGAAAGATTGAGTTACATCTTTCATTGTTCCTCCTGTATAATAACTCGATTTTTTTCGTACCTGTAAAGACTTCCCTTTTTCTAAAATAGATTCAAAATTATACCCTTGCTTGGCAACAAATGCTTTTGTTTTTGAATCCATAGGTATTTTATTTTCGCCACCAGAGGTTGATTGTTTTCGCCGTGAAAGCTTTTTTATTAATTGTGCAACTGTCAATTTCCCATTTCCAAGAATAATAGGTGGCTGTGTTTCAACCACTGCTACAACTTTATACTTCATTGTTAAAACTCTATAAATAGTTCCGTCTTTTGACTCTTGCAACAAAATTTCATTGGAACATTGCCTTACTCTTGAAAACTGCTTATGCAGTGTTTTATTATCTGTAATATCATGAGTTGTAATATTTTTTTGCAGTGTTTTTAAAACAATTTTTTTATTTTTTTCTAAAAATTTTTCAATATTTCTTTGTTGAATATGAAACTCAGAATTTGGATAAGAAATATGTAATCGGTCTAACATTTTTAAAAAATATTTCTGATTTGCACAAATATCTTGCATAATAGCAGATGTTTTTTCAGACAGTGAACTATCACAATTCATTATTTGCCCCCCTAATGATAATTCATAAATATCATCATTTATTTGTCGAACATGAATACCTTTTTTTAATGCTTCTTTAATGATTCCTTTCGTTTTATTTGAAAATTTATTTACAATTTCTCGCGAAACAAATAATTCTTCATTGATAGGTGTTTTATTTTTAACACTTAAAATTGGTGTTTTAACAAACCCTAATTGTTCGTATAAACGCTGAGCCGGAATATTATTTGCCACAACCGATAAAAACATTCGTACACATTTTTTCTTTTTTGATTCTCGAATAGAATATTTCATTAATGCTTTTCCCATTCCTAAATATGGAGCTGAAGAACTTACGACAACAGACCACACACTTGTAGATTTTTTTTCATCTTGAAAAGCAAGTATATGATCAACCATCATCATTCCACCATAGACTTCTTTTGTTTTTATATCTTCAACAATATATACAGACAAAGATTTATGTCTGTCCTCAAACCAATTTTTTCGAAATGGTAACATATTCATTTTGATATATACCAAATTTAGTCGATCTATATCTTCTTGATTTACTGCTTCTCGCACTCTAAATGTTGTTCTTGAAATTTTTCTCTCTGAAAACGTATTCAAGTCTAACTTATATATATATGCTGGATTCAGAAAAAAATCTTGAGCATTACTTGTCATCATCAACTGAGGGTCTAGAGGATAAAACAAAATATTTCGCTCTGTTTTTCGCTCTTTTTTCAACTCTGTAATTGTTTTTTTTGTTTCAGAAAAAGTTTCACCAAATAAAAGTTTTCCCCATCCACAATCTAAAACCGTATTTTCTTTCATCATTAAAAAAAATTATAAAAATAAATGCAATGCCAACACTCCAGAAAAAATTAACACAGAACCAAATGTAATATATTTCCAATCTACTTTTTCATCAAGGGAAATTGCTACTAATATAACCGATACAAGAGGGCTAGCACCTGCAATAGGAAGAAGAATAGACGCTTTCCCCATAAGAGGGGAAAATCCATACCCAAGTGATGCAACCGCAATAGCCCACGCAACTCCTGTTATCAACAATTTTGGTTCATATTGTAATTTTTGTTTTCGTATAATTTGAACAAGTAACGATAAAATAATTCCAGTACACCCCATTACAATTCCTAATGCTCCAGAATTTAATTCATAATACGCTTTAAACATTGTGTTCAACACTCCAAAACTTATAAGCGGAATAATCCCTCCAACTAAAATTGGTAAAAAATTTATAGTTTTTAGATTTTCAGATTTTTTATCAGAAATTATTTCAGCTTTTTGTAAAATTAAAACTCCTACAAAAATTATAAAAGCCGATACAAACAAGTAATATAAATTTCCCGTTTCCCCTAATATTACAATACTTAAAACCGAAGTTAACAAGCCACTAGCCGATGCGATAGGAATGATTTGTGCACCATTTGCGTTTAATTTTTCGTATGCAAATCCCATAGAAAAAATTGCCAGTGTCCAAATTGCCCCCAAAATTATTCCAATAAAAATAGTATCATAATTATTTTTAGAAAAAATTTCTTTATAATTATCAGCAGTTATATCAAATAAAAAATAACTTAAAATACTCATTGCAATTGTTCCTCCAATCGCAGTGAATAAAAATACATTTTGAAATGGAATTTTTACAGAAAAATATCTAAATAAAAAATCCATCAATCCAAAAAATATCATGGGAAAAATCCCCCCAATAATAATACTACTGCCTAATACACCACTAATAATATCCATATTATTTGTTAAATTTTTATAATCTTATATGGATAATATAGCAAATAATACAAAAAATAATATAGGAAATAATATAGGAAAAGTATAAAAGTTTTGCATGACGAATAGAATTTATTTTTTGAAAAAAAAATGATACATTTTTTATAGTTTAAACTTTTCTTCTTGTCTTCTTTCTATTTACACAATGAAACATATTCTAAAAACAGCTGACGATGTATCAAAATTTCTTTCGGAAAATAAAATTCCATACTCAAATATTGCAACATCTTTCCTTACTATTTTATACAAAAAAGGAAAAGAATTTGATACAAATGAATACCCTCTTTTAAAATATGGAGGGTCATGTGCTTTAACAGCATATTTTTATAAAGAACTTCTTGAAGAAAAATTATCAGCTCATGATGCAGTATTTGTGAAAAATGTAATAGAGCGAGAACCTGCCAAAAAGGGACTTCTTGGGCATCACTCAAATTTAATTCGAATTAATTCTGTATATTATGATTTTGACCATCATTTATATCCAGAAAATATACTTCCTATCGAGGGAGGAAATGTAAAAAGAGCAAATTATAAAAATGAAGAAAATAGTATATTACAATCATCATTTGATAAAAATACACAAATATATATTGTAAATGACGGGAAACGAGAATTTCATTATCATCTTACAAAAAATCACACCGAAACATTCGTAGATAATCCAGAATCGAATATTATTTACGAAAATAGATACGAACGAATAAAAATTAAAAATCCTTTTATTTTTCAAGGAAGTGTCGATGGAGTAAGAATGACTCTTAGCATCAAACCAGACGACATGATTAAAGATAAAGAAAATAACCCATACGCACTTCTTTCTTTAAAAACCAATACAGAGACTCTTCTTACTCATCAGGAAAATTTTGAACCTACTCTAGAGATATTTCTGAATTCTTTTGTGGAACCTATAACAAAAGAAGAGTTAAAAACCCTTCTTATAAAACTTCAATTAGAACTTAAAACTTTTTAAACTTCTGAAACTTCTGAAAAAAGAGAATCTAGAAGTTCTAAAACCTTAGGATGATGCGAATATTTTCGTTGACTCATATGAGTCATTTCAGGGTCGTAATAATATTTTGCATTTAATTCTTCCGATAAAAATTTAAACTGTTCTGCACCTATATATTCATCTTTTCCACCACCTATTACTACAAAATTTTTTGAAGATTTTTGTATATTTTTATAATTTCTCTCTTCTGTAAAAAAATCCTTAATAGATTCAGTTCCACTCCATTTCACTGTTGGAGAAGCAAAAATCACAGTATCAACACTAAAATTTGCTCTATTTTCTGTAAAGTATTTTTGCCAAAATCCACACCCTAAACTATGTGCAACCACTATTGATTTTTCATTCAAAAAAGGCAGAACTAATAATTCAAATTTTTCTTTCCATGTATTATACATAATCATTTCACTAGTAGGAAAAGACTCTGATATCAATGGTATTTTCTTGTCAGATGCAAATACTTTAATTTCATCGAACCAACCACCTACTACCAAACCACCCTTTCCATGTAATAAAATAATATTTTTTGAATTATTCATTTGCTTTTTTTATAAAATATGTTAATGTAGCGGTGAAAAAACTTTCCACACATATATAAATTATCAATAACATTATGGAAAATACAACAGATTCTTGTAATGAGAGCAACGAAAACAATCTAGACAATCTAAGCCACGAAGCAAAAGTAACAATAATCAGTGACTTTCTCGCAGAGAACATGATTCCTTTTGCAAACATGGCAACATCTGTAAACGCAATACAACACTATCTAAAAGAAGATCTAACTCAATATTCTCTTGAAAAATACGGAGGATCATGTGCACAAGTTGCATACTACTATAAAGATATCCTTACTGATTTTTTTAAAAAAAATAATATAAATGCAGAAACAATTGTAACGAATGTTATAGGACGAGAGAAAGGAAAAGATGGAATCCTCGGACACCATACTCTTTTAATAAATATTGATGATGTACTCTATGAATATGATCATCATTTATGGCAAGGAGGATTAGTTCGCGCAGACGGAGGATCAATTCCACGAGCATTATATAAACAACAAGAAAAAGGACAAAAACAAAAGCTATTGGTATCCTCTAAAATTACGCTAGATAAAAATGGAAAGATGCAGAGAAAAGTAACAGATAGTTCTGGACGAGAATTTTATTACAACCTTGATAATTCTCCAGACAAAGCCACATTTGTAAAAAACCTAAATGATACAAAAATTTTATTAAATCGCTTAGATCGAATAATCAAAGCTAACCCAAAATCAAAACCAGACCCATTTGTTCTACAGGGAGTAGTTAATGAGATACGAAAAACACTCATTATAAATTTTGAAGATTTAGTAAAAAATAAAGACGAAAACCCACTACAATATTTATTTTTAAGCTCTGGAGATACTGGAACAATAAATACAAAACATAAAGATTTTGATCGAAAATTATCAGAGTTTCTTGCTTCATTTAAAGACCCTATAGTTGAAAAAGAATTTGAAACTCTCATACATGAATTAAAAAGAATGACCCAAGAAATAAATAAAATAATGAAATATTATTAAATATTATTAAAAACAAAAAAATCTAAGACCTAACATGTACGTCTTAGATTTTTAATAAAATTACTCTATACTACTACCCCCCTAATCTATCATCTGCCACTTTATATTTAGGATCTTCTTCTATATTTACCTCAATAACATCCTGTGCATTTAATAATAATTTTCTGCAGTCTGATGACAAATGCTGTAAATGTAATTTTTTATTCGCTGATTTATATTTCTTCGTTAGACTGTTAATTGCTTCAATCCCAGAATGATCTAAAATCTTAGCATCTTGAAAGTCGATATATACATTTACAGGATCAGAAATAATTTTTTCAGAAAATAATTCAGAAAAATTTTTACTCGATGCAAAGAAAATATATCCAGAAATCTTATGATGAATAGTATTTTTATCATTAATATTGATAGAATCTTGAATTTCTATATTCGTAGATTTTTTCCAACTAAACACCAATGCCGAAATAATAATTCCTGAAATTACCGCAATTGCCAAATCTGTAAACACTGTAATAATAGAAACAAATGCTAAAACAAAGGCATCAGATTTAGGAATTTTATTTAAAATTCTTAAACTCGACCACGCAAAAGTTCCAATAACAACCATAAACATAACCCCGACAAGTGCTGCCAAAGGAATTTGCTCAATTAAATTTGCCCCAAACAAAATAAAACCAAGAAGACCTAAACCTGCAACAATTCCACCCCATCGACCTCGACCATTTGAATCAATATTTATCATACTTTGACCAACCATTGCACAACCTCCCATTCCTCCAAAAAATCCTGTAACAATATTTGCAGTTCCCTGTGCTAAACATTCTTTATTACTTTGCCCTCGTGTATTCGTAATTTCATCAATTAAGGACAATGTCATTAGTGATTCTATTAAACCAATAAATGCCAATATTACAGCATACGGAATAATTATCCATAATGTTTCTAACGTGAATGGAATTTCCGGAATAGAAAAAGTTGGGAAGCCCGCAGCCATAGAACCACCATTAAGCATATCTTTTACTGTAGGAATATCAATTTCAAAGAAAATAACTGCCAAAGTTACAACCACAATTGCTGACAATGCAGAAGGAATTGCTTTGGTAAATTTTGGTAAAAAATACATAATTGCCATTGTAAGCAAAATAAATCCTGCCATTGGAAATAAAATATCAGAAGAATACCACTCTCCTGAACTATCTTTAAATTGTGTTAATTGTGCTAAACCAATAACAATAGCAAGCCCATTCACAAACCCAAGCATTACAGAGTGCGGAATAATTCGTGCAAATTTTCCAAGTTTAAACACACCAAATGCAATTTGAATAAGCCCCATTAATACAACTGTTGCGAATAAATACTGAACTCCATATTGTGTTACGAGTGAAACCATAACCACAGCCAACGCTCCAGTTGCCCCAGAAATCATACCAGGTCGCCCACTTAAAAGTGCAGCTATTAAACTTACCATAAATGCAGCATATAACCCGACTATTGGGTCTACTCCCGCAACAAATGCAAATGCAATTGCTTCTGGAACCAACGCCAATGCAACCGTTAAACCAGAAAGAGTATCATTTTTCCAATTATTTGGAGATAAATAATTTTTAATTTTTTCAAACATGAATATATAAATAATGAACAAGATAATCTGTACACATAATTTAGCATGCTTACGTTTATATAAGAAATTATAATAATTCCAATAGTACGGAAATACCTATGAGAATAGATAAATCATTCACTCTTGATATTTAATAGTTTTTACATGTAAAATACAGAAGAATATACACCATTATATAGAATTATATGAAAATTTTAGACGGGAAAAACTTAGCAGAAAACATGTACATTTCAATGAAAGCACAAACCGATATAATGGATAAAAAACCGTGCCTTGCTGTTATTCTAGTAGGATCAGATCCAGCCTCTCAAGTCTATGTAAATAATAAAAAAAAATCGTGTGAAAAAGCAGGGATTAGATCAATATCTATTGAATTTCCTTACGACATTACTGAATCTGAAGTGTTAAATAAAATAAAAGAATTAAACGAAGACCAAACGGTAACTGGAATGATTGTACAAGTACCACTCCCAAGTCATATTTCAGAAGAAAAAGTGCTCTATGCAATAGACCCTAAAAAAGATATGGACGGATTTCATCCCGCAAATTTAGGAGAAGTATATCTTTCTAAAGATAAAGAATTTTTACCACCAGCAACGCCTGCAGGAATTGTTGCAATGCTCGAAGAAAACAATATAGAAATTTCTGGAAAAGAAGTTGTAGTTATTGGACGAAGTAACAATGTAGGAAAAGCAGTAGCAATAATGCTTTTAAACAGAAATGCGACTGTTACCGTTTGTCATTCACGGACAAAAGATTTAGCGTTTCATACAAAACGCGCAGATATAATTATAGTTGCAATTGGACAACCTAAATTTATTACAGGCGAAATGATAAAAGATGGAGCAATACTTGTAGATGTAGGAATTCATAGAATCGAAAACCCAGATAAAACTTCAGACAAAAAATTTATACTGTGCGGAGATGTCGATTTTGAATCAGTAAAAGAAAAAGTTTCAGCTATTTCTCCAGTTCCTGGTGGAGTTGGACCAATGACTGTAGCGAGCTTAATCCAAAATACATTAAGAGCTTCACAATAAATTAATTTATGCTTTTTTTTCATCACAAAGACGCAGGACAAGTGCATATCACACTAGAAAATACAGATTTTCACTCACTTATTCGAGTACGAAGAAAAAAAATTGACGATAAAATAATTTTTATAAATATTACAAATAAAAAGAATAATAATAGTAATAGCAACACAGATGAAAATAGTAATAAAAATCTAATTAAATACTATACATATAATATTCTAAATATTTCAAAAAGATCTGCAGAATTAGAACTCATATCACAACACACCGAAAATGCATTCACTGGAAAACTACACCTTTTTTGGGGAATTTGCGAAATAAAAACTATTACATCTACCCTTCCTATTTTAAATCAAATGGGAGTTGAAAAAATAACATTTGTAGAATGCGAACGAAGCCAAGGCAATATTAAACTCACAGAAAAAATATTTGAAAAATTTAATACAATTTTACGATCATCATGCGAGCAATGCGGAAGAAATACTCTCATGGAAATAGATAGCATAAATTTTCAAACATATTTAAAAAATATAAAAATTTCACCAAACGTAGAAAAAAATTATATTTGTGATTTTCAAGAAAATATTTTTTCAGATAACGAAATAATAAAATTTAAAAGTAATAAAAATAGCACAATCGATAACTACTACTTATTTTTTATTGGCCCAGAAGGAGGGTTCTCAAACAATGAACGATTAGAATTTCAAAAAATATCAGAAAAAAATATTACTATTAGAAAATTTAACACACCTCTTGTTTTAAAAAGTGAAAGTGCATGCATAACTGTAGCAAGTTTTTTTCTATAAAATAAATATTAAAAAACTCATAAAATAAAAATTTATTTTATGAGTTTTTTTTATAAAAAATGGTGGGCCTGGATGGAATTGAACCATCGACAAAAAGATTATGAGTCTTCTGCTCTAACCCCTGAGCTACAGGCCCTCAATTGCTCAATTATGAGCTGTAATAATATTACTACAATAATAATAATATTATTCACAACCCATAATTGACAAAATTTGTATTATTTAGCTGCTTCTACACGAATAGTAAGAGCTGCATGAAATTCTGGAGAAAAAACTACTTCTACTCGGTTATCACCAAGGTCTTTAATTTTTTTATCAATGTGAATTTGACTTACTTCAACATCAACATCGAAATCAGACTTAATTCGCTCTACAATATCTGCCTCTGAAATAGAACCAAAAAGATGACCTTTCTCAGATGCTTTTCCAGAAAACAATAATGTTTTACCAGATAATTTAACAACTGTAGCTTTTGCCCATTCAACAAATTCTGAAGAATCTTTTTCTACATTTGGTACAAATGCTTCAGCTTTTAATTCTTCTTCAACAGAAGGAAACTTAGCCAATTTAGATGGAATAAGTTTATTAGTTGCAAAACCTCGTGGAACATCAACCAGCTGACCAGCTGTTCCAAGACCTTTCACGTTTTTAAGTAACAATACGTTCATAATGAAAAAGTTATAAAAGAAATATAATTATTGAGAAACCATTGAGGAAAGTCTACCCAGGTAGAATCTTCCAATAATCTTTTCTCTACCATATATGCATGTTCAATATTTGAAAATCGGTCTTTATGAGAACCAATACTTGAAATATCTAACCCCTTTAACTTTGAATCAAAATAATATTGATACGTAGGAGAGAAAAGGAAAACTGCAGGAATATCTCGTTTAAAAGACTCTCGCAATTTTTGCATTTTTGCTGTACGAACATCTGTCATATGAGATCTTCTAATCTCTTCAATCAAAACACTTGCTGTCGGATTTTGATAATCTGAAAGATTATCTTTTCCTGCCTGACTTTCATGAAAAAATTCATAAATATCAAGATTATACCCAAGACTTTGACCATATAAAAGAATATCATACTCTCTATGCTTTACTCTATCTAAAAAAGAATTCATATTCAAGACTTTTATATCAAGATCTATCCCAATCTTTCCATAATCTTCTTTTAGATATTCAGCAACCTCTTTATAATAATACGGTTTATCACTTGTTACAAGAGTTAATTTAAGTTTTTCACCTTTTTTATTTTCACGAATTTCATATTTTTGCTCAGCATCTGTTTTTTCTTTTGCAATAGGCTCTAAATACACGGAAATTGCATCTTCTTTTTCCAATTCTCCATCAAAATTCCAAAATTCTAGTCGAATTTCATGAGTCCCATCATTAAATTTATCTTTTAATTCCAATGGAAACGTCCAATTTCTTGCCATTTCTGGTTTTTTTTCTTCTCGTAAAAACTCATCATCTATAAATATTTTTGTTTTTTCAATTTTTACAGGATATTTTCCTTTTAAAATAAAATATTCTGGTTCTTTATTTTCTTTATCTTCTTTATTTTCTTTATTTTCTTTATTTTCTTTATTTTCTTTATTTTCTTTATTTTCTTTGTCGTTTTCTTCAGTTTGTTTGTTTTGTTTGTTTTCTTCTAAAACATAATTTGAACGCTTTGTTTCAAATACATTTTCAAGAGTTGGAAATGTTATATATTGAGTATCAGATTTCTTGGGAACAAATGTTTTAGGTTTTGAGCTTGGTAAAAAATAACCACTATCTTTCAATGCTCCTTGTGCTTTTACTGTATCAAATTCATATTCCCAATCCGAATTGTCCGATTCAAGAAGTGGAGTATCTATTCGCGAACCACTTACAATATTTTCAATTATAGCATTTTTATTTGTTGCAAGTTGCATAGCTAATCGAATCTGTCGACCATTACGCCCATCAAACACAGGTTTTTTCATATTAAAAAACAATGCTGAATACTGTGGAAGATTATACTCTTTTAAAGAAAATTTTTCAGGAATTTCAAACTCATCTTTCATCACTTTTGGAAATGGACGAATCCCATGAAGCGTTGACGCATCCAAAGATAATGAACTTTTTCTTGAGTAAATATAAAACTCTATTCCTGATAAATATGAATTAAATAATTCAGAATTTTCAAAGACTTCAAGTTTCAATTTAAAAATACCTTTTTTTACCTCTTCTAAAGACGAAAATTTATATGGACCACACCCTATCGGGTTTTGAGAAAACTCATCATATTCTAAATCCGCGATAGGAACATCTTTTAAGATATGATATGGCAATATTCCTACTGTAAAATTTGTAAGAAAATATTTGTATGGATATTGAATAGTAAAAGAAATTGCACTATCACTTATTTTTTTTATTTCAACATTTTTAAAAGCCTCTTGTAAAAATATATTTTGAAAATCTTCAGATTTTATAACTGTTTCAAAGGTGTAATAAATATCATCTATTGTAACATCTGCACCATCATGCCACCGAACTCCATCTTTTAAATAAAAGGTATATGTTTTTTTATCTGCAGACAATGTATGAGTTGCAATATTATCTATGGTTTTCCCTGAATTTGTATCGTAACTCATTAAACCAGAAAACACTAAAGAAGTAACATCAGATTCAAAACTTTTATCTCGTTTCCCATATACATACAACGGATTCAATACAAGATTTGAAACATCTCCAAGAACCCCCTCTTTATAAACCCCTCCTTTTTCTGGTAATGAAACCGAATGAGTTACAAAAAAAACAGAAAGCAATCCGAAAAGCCCCCAAAAAAAAAGCCCTCCTAAAAACATTAAGAGAAGCTTTTCTATTGTTGAGACTCCAGCAAATAACTTCTTTTTTATCGATTTAATTCCTCTCATATTTTTTTATAATATAAATTAATAAAATAGAACAGATACAAGAAACTAAAGAATATGATATAAAAATGCCGATATAGCGAATGTAAATGCAAGAATAATTGTTATTGTATGAATAACTTTTTCTCCCCCTCTTTTCGTATTAAGTGCCGCAGAATCTTCTCCTGCCATTGAACCCATTCCAGAGCTTGTTTTTGGCTGAAGTAAAATAATAAGAATTAACATAATCGCTGACACAATTTCTACCCAGAATACAATATCTTTCATATCTTTTATTTCTTTTAAAATATAATACATAACAGAAATAGTTTTACTTAAAATCTAAAATTTATCAAGTTCTATTCTTAATAATACCTAAAATATAAAAAATTCTCTAGCACTTAAATAAATAAAAGCTATAATATAAACACTATATTTTTTATAAAACTTATGCATTTTGCCGACTTAATAAACGAATCTATTGATACAAAACAATCTGTACTATGCCTTGGGCTTGATCCACACTGGGATAGAATTCCAAATTTTTTAAAAGAAGACTGCAGTCCGGATGAAGCTATTTTAAAATTCCTTATCCCTATTATTGATGCATGCGAACCTCATATAGCATGCGTAAAACCACAAATTGCATTTTTTGAACAATTTGGAAGCGTAGGATATAACGCTTTTGAGAAAGTATGTATATATGCAAAAAGTAAACAACTTCCCGTTATTGTAGATGCAAAACGAGGTGATATTGGATCTACTGCTGAAGCATATGCCGAAGCATTCTTAGGGAAAAACCGACCATATGATGCACTTACTGTGAATCCATATATGGGAGAAGATACCCTTGTCCCATTTGTTACAAAAGCAAATGAAAATGGAAAAGGAATTTTCGTACTTGTAAAAACATCAAATCCAGGATCTGGAGATATTCAAGATTTACCAGTCGGAGAAGAATTAGTGTGTGAAAAAATTGCACGAACCGTTGCACGACTCGGAACAGAAAATATAAATAAAGACCAATACTCTAATATTGGAGCGGTTGTTGGGGCAACATACCCAGAAGAACTTTCTTTTTTACGAAGAGATATGCCTTCTCAAATTTTTCTTATTCCGGGGTACGGAGCACAAGGAGGAGAAGCCGACGATTTACGACCAGTATTTTACGAAGGAGGAAAAGGTGCACTGGTAAACTCTTCTCGAGGAATTTTATTTGCATTTGAAGAAGCTGGAAAACCAGAAGAATTTGCATTTTACGCAGGAGAAGCAGCAAGAAAAGCAAAAGAAGATTTAAATTTTTTCTAAAAAGAGGAAGTAAAAATTTTAATAATTTTCTCTGCCATATCTTCATTAATAAAAGCTGGACTGGTTGCTATGCACACTGCATTTGCAATTCTCCAGCTTTTTGCTATTACCTCAGTTTTTAAATCTGTCGATACAGCTCCCCCCTCCGGTCCATAAATATCTATATCTAAATTTAAAATAATATTTTTATTATTCAAATTTTCAAGTGTCATATTCTTAAATTCAGATGTTTGTGTAATAGAAAGTACTTTTTCTACAAAACCTAAATGCAGTGCAATATCTAAATAGTCAGATATTCTGCAATTATTTTGAATAATGTTTATATAATTTTTTATTTTTTCACTCTCGTCAATATCCTTCTCCGTATTCTCTTTACTATTCTCTTGCTGATCTAAAAAATTTATATAGTTTTTAACCTCTTCTATTTCAAAACGACATTTTTCATAATGTTGAAAAATTGCATTATCTCTATGAGCATCAATATGAATGAGGGTTATTTTTTGTTTATTTTGTAAAAACTGATGAAACAAAAAACTGAAAACTTTATGATGATTATCTGTTAAAAATATTTTTTTACTATCTTTTTCAATAATTTGTGAATCATTTTGTAAACCAAAATATGGCTTATCATCTTCATTATCATCAAAAAATACTGGATTTTTTGATGGAGTAAAATCAAAACATTTGCTTACTTTCTTATTTTTTTTTGCATAATATTTTTCCCACAAATCCTCTATTTTCCAATAAAATTGTTTTGATTTCATAATAATTTTAATTTTTTTTATATTCTTCAACATTTTTTTCTAAATCTTTCCATGCCTCCTCTATTGTTTCTGGGATATTTCGTGCAGATAAATATTTTCGACCATAAGAAATTATTCGTAAATGCAACTCTAACCACTGCTCTTTTGGAAAAATCCTACTTAAATCTTTTTCTATAACATCGACATTATTGCTTTCGGTAAAACCAAAACTTTGCGCAATTCTTCTGATATGGGTATCCACAGGGAATGCATATTCAAAGCCTTCATTTAACAAAAAAACACCAGCTGTTTTCATTCCAACTCCAGGTAATTTCACTAACTCTTTTCGAGTTTTTGGCACAATTCCATCATATTCGTTTACCAGTAATTCTGCTGAATGCAAAATATATAGTGCTTTTTTAGGTGCAAAATTTATAGTTTTAATAAATTCATAAATTTTATCTGCTCCTAAATTAATTGCATCTTGAGGAGTTTTCATCACTTTAAAAAATGATTCAGTTGCTTTATTCACACCAATATCTGTCATTTGTGCTGAAAGCAAAATAGCTACTAAAAATTGCCAATAGGTTTCACCATTTAAAAATGCTTTTGTTTCTGGAAACAATATTTTTAATGATTGAAAAAATAATTCAGCTTTTTCTTTTGAAATTCTCGTATTTTTTTTACTCATACTTCTTATATCATAATTTTTTAATATTCTGATTTTTATACTCTCATTTTTATAATTTTTTCATAAAATTCGTGTGAATAATATTTAATTTTTTTCTTTTTATACAACTCTATAATTTCAGAAATAGTAAAAAATTTATATGTATTATTTTTTTCTATATCGAATATAAAGTTTTTTTCACCACTTTGAATTTGGCATCGTGCAAATTCATAACACTGCTCTTTCCAAAAAACTGGTCGAACAGAAATATCTATATGAAATTTTTCATGAACAATTTTTTTCAAAAAATCTCTATTATTTTTAGCATTCTGATTATTTAATTCTCGTACAAATTCTGGAAATTGCCAAATATTTTCTTCATTTTTTTTATTTTCTAATAAATATTTCTTATTATGTCTTAACATCATTACAGCAATTTTATTATTAAAATTATTAATTTTATTATTATTTGTAGTATTTGTAGTATTTGTAGTATTTGTAGTATTTTTTATTATTTTAGAATTAGACAGTGTTTTATTATTTTTAAAAAATAAACAATCATTTTTTAACGGACAATTTGTACAATCAATTTTTTTAGCCGTACAAAATTTTGAACCAATATCCATCAATGCATGATTAAAAACATGTGCTGTTTCACCTGTTTGTTTCGCAAAATAATTAAATGCAACCGTCGTAATATTTTTTATTAAAACTCTTTTATTTTCAGCTTTTGGAATATTTTCGTGCATATCTAAAACCCTTCCTAAAACCCTATACAAATTTACATCTAAAGCTGGAACAGATTTTTTATAGGCAAAACTTGCAATAGCATGTGCAGTATATTCCCCTATTCCTGGTAAAGTTTCTAATATTTTTGGATTATCAGAAAATATAGAATTATGTAATTTTACTACATCTGAACTACAAAAAAGCATATTTTTCCCACGAGAATAAAATCCTAACCCTTTAAAATATGGAAAAAATTCTTCCCAATCTGATTGTGCTAAATCGTCCACCGTGGGATATTTTTTTATTATTTTTTCATAATACTCAATTACCCTCTCTACCTGTGTTTGCTGTAAAAAAATTTCTGATACCCAAATTTTATAAGGATCAGTTGTCTGTCTCCATGGTAAATTTCTCCCATTGTGTTTATACCACTCTAAAAGTGGTGTAAGATTTAAATGTATAGGAATAGAGATTAAAAATTAGTAAAAAAATTATAACATAAAACAATTATGAAAAAATTAGTAAAAAAATTTTGGGAATTATCACGTGGACAACAAGAAAATTTTATAGATAACATATATGAATTTTCGCAAGATACAAAAGATATTTTTTCTATATGGCTTGAAAAAAATGAAAATTCTGGAAAAAATGAAGGCGAAGAAAAAGTTTTAAAAAAATTATTACTAACCGTACAAAAAGAAACAAGTAATAAAATTGGGAAAAGTAGAAAGGTAAAAGTTTCAAACCTTAATAATATTATTAAAAATGCGAAAAAATACCCACTGTCAAATACAAGCATTATTACACTGTATTTTGAAATTTGGACAAAATTTTTAGATTTTCTTTTGGCGGTAAAATGGATTCCCGATCGATATCAAAAATCCTGTGGGAAATTTGTTGAAGATTATTTTTCAGAACTCGATAATATTTTAGATAGAGAAGCAAGAAAACAATTACAAAAAAAAGCGATTGATATTTTAGAATTTTCTCTTGATACCAATCGCGGAAATACTAAATCTGTTTACCTAGAGGATTTATATGTAAGTTTTACGATTGTAAAAAATAAAATATAAAATATTTTATTTTTTTGTGTATGTTTTAAGAAGAGCGTAAAATATCTGTTATTTCATCTTTATAGTCTTTCTTATCATCATATCCATTACTCACTAATATAGGTGTATTATAATCATCTTTACTTATTGCTAAAAGAGCAGGAACTGCTCCACCTGAATCCTGTAACACTGTACTCTCTGCTTTTTCTAAATATTTAGCAGGCTGAAAAATAATAGTTTTATCTTTTGCATATTTTACAAAATCTTTTGTATTTATAACTTTATCATATAATTTTTTACAAAAACCACAATCCGAATTTACCGCAAGAATTACGACATCTTGTTTTTTTTCTTTTGCATATTGCACTCCCTTTTCATAACTTGTATGAAAATTTTTCTCTTTTTTTAAAATATCTGAATTTTCCTTCATATTAACAACGTGATCCCATTCTAACCTCTCTTCGATATCTACTGACTCTACTGTTTCTGTTGTTGATTGTGAACACTTATCCCCTTCACAAATTTCTTCACCATTTGCAACCCAACCTGCCTCTACAATTTTTTCACTTTTATCAATATAAACCTCTCTCTCCCCTTCTTTAATATTTGCAGAAGTTGCTTTTCCATTTTCATCAAAAAGAATATCTTGATTTACTTGCCACTCGTTTAGTTCAGATTCTGATTTTTTAGCCTTTTTGCTTAAAAAATCATGAGAATATTTTTTACTTCCTTTCACATTTTGGTCAGATAAGCTCAAAATTTTTAATTTACCATTTTGGTCTTTCCCAAAAAGAATAGTTTCTTGTGTATCTCCTGTTATAACTGTCGCTTTTATTGCATTTGTGAGCCCATTTTTGAGTTCTTCTCCAGTTAATTTTTCTACTTGTAAAATTTTCACCTTATCAGCATTATTTTTTCGAAGAAAATCTCGTAATGCATTATGTCGTTCTTGTAATCCATTTTCTTTCAAGGCTTTGTATTCTTTTGTTCCTAAACCAACTCCATCAAAATCTTTTATTTCTGCAAAATTATCACTACCCATTTTCCCTGTAAATTCCACACCATTCTTTGTCGCTTCAGATTTCCACTTAGCCTGTTCATATGCATTTAATTGCTCAATAGACATACTTTGCACTTGAGAATCTGTAAGCTCTGTTCCTGAATTTACTAAATCTTGAATATTCACAGCTCTTTCATTTTTTTGCATCTCTTCTGTCATTCCCACCAAACGAATAGTCTTGTCGACTCCGACTTTCAAATTACCTAAATTTTCAACAGTGACTTCTATCATTTTCTGAGTTTCTTTATCTAATTTATACATTAAATCTCCTTTTTCATACTCATCCGATGGTTTTAAAACCTCTGTCATTTTTATTTATAAAAAAAATCTTATAATTATATCATATAATTATAAGATTTAAAAGTTATTTTTATTATTTTACTGACCTACAAACTCATCAATACTACTCATTGGTAAATCTGAAGCTTTTGGATATTTTTTTAATGCATTTACCATCAATTTTGCAATTTGAATATTTGTAATAAGCGAAACATTTCCATCAATTGCAGCCCGACGCAAAGCATATCCTTTTGTTTTTTTCTCATGTGCGTATGCAGTTGGAATATTTACCAATAAATCAGAATTTTGAATCTCCTCTTCTACATTTTCAGATTCTACAGAAATAATTTCAACTCCTTCTTTTTGAAAAAATTTAGCAGTCCCCTCCGTTCCTTTCAAAAGGAAGCCCATTTTTACAAATTCTTTTGCATAATCAAGAAAATCTGCTTTATCAATAGTTTGTCCAATAGAAATAAAAATATTTTTGTTAGGAATTTTAAATCCTGTAGAAATCATAGATTTTAAAAATGCTTCTTCTAAATTATCACCAAAACACGCAACTTCTCCTGTCGATGACATTTCAACAGATAAAACAGGATCCGCTCCTCGAAGTCGAGAAAATGAAAACTGTGGTGCTTTTACACCTACATAATCTAAATCTAATGTATTAAATTTAGGAAATTCTATTTTTCGTCCTTCTTTTTTTGCAATCGCTGCTTTTGTCGCAATTTCAATAAAATTATGCCCTGTAACCTTTGAAACAAATGGAAAACTTCGAGATGCTCGTAAATTCAACTCAATAACTTTAATTTCATTATTTTTTGCTAAAAATTGCATATTAAAAGGACCTGTAATATCTAGTCGTTTTGCCAATTTTTTCGCTACTTGTTTAATTCTTCGAACAGTTTCTAAATATGTTCGTTGTGGAGGCAAGCAAATTGTGGCATCCCCAGAATGAACTCCTGCATTTTCTACATGTTCCGATATCGCATAGATTACAACCTCTCCTTCACTCGCTACTGCATCTATTTCAATTTCCATTGCCCCAACTTCAAATTTTGAAACAACAACTGGTGCTTCTGTTGAAATTTTTGATGCAGTTCCCAAGAAATTTTCTAATTCATCTTTACTCCACGCTACTGCCATTGCAGCCCCTGAAAGAACATATGATGGTCGCACAAGAAGTGGATACCCAACTCGCTCTGTAAATTCTTCAAGTTCTTCCAATGCTACAAACTCTTTCCATTCTGGCTGATCAATTCCTAAGTCATCTAATATACCAGAAAAAATATGACGAGATTCCGCACTATCAATATTTACGGCCTCTGTTCCAATAAAAGAAACATTATGCTTTTCTAGTTTTGTTGCTAAATTATTTGGAATTTGCCCTCCCGTATACAATATAACTCCATCGGGATTTTCTGCTTCGTAAATATCCATCACGCGTTCTTCACTTAATTCATCGAAATATAATTTATCACATGTATTATAATCGGTTGAAACAGTTTCAGGGTTATAATTAATCATAACAGTTTCATACCCCTCTGATTGTAATGTTTTTGCTGCTGTAACACACCCCCAATCAAACTCTACCGATGACCCAATACAATATGGACCAGATCCTAAAACTATTGCTTTTTTAGAAGATTTTTCAGACATGAATCAAGAAAATGAAATAACATAAAAATAACTTTGCTAAACTTTTAAGAGTGTAGCAAAGTTACATTTATTTTTACAATTTATTTTTTTTATAATTTTCTAATTTTTCTAATTTTTTTTATTTACACTCACCAGATTCACAACAATTATTCTCATCAGGTAATAATTCTGCATCTTGCATAAATATATCTACCATTTTTGGTGCAATACCTATATATGTCTCTGGAGTCAAATTATATAATCGCTCTTTTGCATCTTCTGGAATTTCAAGTTTTTCAACAAATTCTTTATAATCATCTAAAGTAATTCGTTTTCCTCTTGTTAATTCTTTTAATTTTTCATATGGTTTTTCAATTTCATATTTTCGCATAACTGTTTGTACTGCTTCGGCTAACACTTCCACATTTTTTGAAAGCTCCATCTTACAATTTTCTGGCGAAACTTCAATTTTTTCCAATCCAGCATTTAAACTTTTCAATGCTATTAACATATGCCCAAACGCTACTCCTAAATTTCTCAATACTGTAGAATCTGTTAAATCTCTTTGCCATCGAGAAATTGGAAGTTTTAATGCAAAATGGTCAAATAATACATTTGCAATTCCAAAATTTCCTTCTGCATTTTCAAAATCAATTGGGTTTACTTTATGAGGCATAGCAGACGACCCAATTTCTCCTGCTTTTGTTTTTTGTGTAAATACTCCTCGTGAAATATATCCCCAAATATCTCGTGATAAATCAATCAGAATTGTATTTACTCGAATATTCACATGCGACAGTTCTGCAATAAAATCATGAGGATCTATTTGATCCGAAAATGGATTCCATTGTAATTCTAATCCTTCTACAAATGTTTGAGAAATTTCTAACCAATTTGCATCTGGATACGCAACCAAATGTGCATTAAAATTTCCAGTTGCTCCATTTATTTTTCCAAGAAATTCTTGAGACATTAAATGTTTTAATTGTGCTGAAATTCGTGCAGCAAAAACAAAAATTGATTTTCCTACAGTAGTTGGCGAAGCAGATTGCCCATGAGTCAAAGAAAGAAGCGGAACTTCTTGCCATTCTTTCGATTTATTTTCAAGTACTTCTAAAATATAATCTACCGCTGGCATCATCAGTTGTTGATGTGCATCTTTCAACATTAATGCATATGATAAATTATTTATATCTTCACTTGTACATGTAAAATGAATCCATTCAGAAAGTTCTTCTAAAGAAGTTTCTAGTAATTGATCTTTTAAAAAATATTCTACAGCTTTCACATCATGCCGTGTCGTTTTTTCAATATCTTTTACATGCTCTGCTGATTGTTCATTAAATTCTTCTAAAATAGAATCTAAAATTTTTATCTCATCCTCTGTTAATTTTCGCAATTCTGGAATATCTTCTCGCTCTGCCAAATGCTTAAACCATTCAATTTCAACTTTGCAACGATATTTAATAAGTGCATATTCTGAAAAAAATTCTGAAAGTTCTGCAACTTTTGAAGCATATCGACCATCTAACGGAGAAAGTGCGGTAATCATAAATTATGATAATAAATTAAGTATTTTTTAAGTATTTTTACAGTATCAGTTATTTATATTTTTTTATAGAGAAGTAACTGTTTTTATAATTTCTGCAGCACGTTTTGTTCCTTCATTTGAAAGATTCGGAAGACTCACACGGATAACTCGTCTTCTATCTTTTTTATGCCGATCTGACCGAGAAAAGAATAAATTTGCAGGCATTACCACAACTCCTAATTTCGCAATATCTTCCATTACCGCTTCTATATCTCGTAATTTTGATTTTTCAGATTCAATAGTTTCCAAATCTATCATTCCATAATAACTATTTCCATTATGCGTAAGACCTAAGGTTTCATAAAAAATAGATACCTTTTTTCGTAATAATTCTACATATTTAGCTCGTTCTGCTTTTCCTAAAATTACATGAGAAAGTGATATTGCAACTGACGGACCAGGAATACCTGTAATATGCTGAAATAAACCAATATTTTTTCCTCCTGGAGATTTCGCTAAAAATAATAAATGTCGAATATTTTCATATTTTTTCAGAAAATAATTTTGTAATATATTGTTTGTAATATATTCATTTGCTTCATCAGATACATAAATATCTCCAGCACGAACACCTGTTGCCCGCTCAATTTTTGAAAGTGAATCAATTTGAATTAATCGTTTTCTTGCTTTTGGATAATTTGCAATAGTTTTTGTATCATTAAAAAATCGAAGATATACACTATCTGCAATAATCAAAGAATTATGCTCTTCTGCAATATCAACAATTCCCTTTAAAAATCTATCACTACTTGCAAATCCCGTTGGATTATTTGGGTCAATTAAAATGATTGCCCGAACTTTTTTATCTAAACCTTCTACTGTTTTTAAATCAGCAGGATCAATCTCTCCAGTTTCTGGGTCTACAGAAAGTGATACAACATTAATTCCCCGTTCTTCAAAAATAGTATTATATGGAGCATATACAGGTGAGGTCATTACAACCGTGTGTCCCCGTTTTAAATATTTAATTCCTTCACTTCCAAGAGCCTGAAATGTTGCACCAATCCCGTGCGACGCCCCCATAATTCCTATCAATTCATGAGCCTTTACTGTTACCCCTAACGTTTTTGTATATTCTTCTGCCATTGTTGCTTGCAAAAGTGGATGCCCAGCAGGTTGCGGATACCGCCCTCCCATCAAATTAGAATATTTAAATAATTCGTAATAAATATCAAATTTTAAATATCCTAAACCTTGTGCCGCACAAATTTTTTCCAACTCTAGAATAAATTCTTTCCAATCTGATATCAATTCAGTTGCAAGTTTTTCAGAATATTTTTCTCGTGCTACGTTTTCTACTATTTGTTCAATTTCAGAAATATCTGATGGTTTTCGTTTAAAAAACAAATTTACATCACTTTCAATATTATGATTATTAAACTCTATATCTAACATTGCAATAAAAGAGAAAAATTGCCGAGATCTCACATTTGGTGAAAATCCATACCCAGGCTCTCCTTGTGACAAATCTAATACATTCATTGCCCCCACTTCTTTTTCTGCTATTTCTTTAAGCTTTCGAAATGCCAAAAATGGGATAGTCTCATCAATTGAAAATGAATATTTCATGGAACAAAAAGTTATAAAATAAGTAATATAAATATTATAAATATATTGTACGCATTCTAAAAAATCTATGCATGAAAAGTCAATTTATTTTGAATATCCTTCTCAGTCCATTTTCCAAATTCTTGCAATAATTTTTCAAAAAATAAAATTTTTTCAAGCAATTTATTTTTTTTTTGCTCCTGCTTGTTCATAGCCATATCTTTTTGCTCCATCTATCAAACGTTCTTGAATAGTTACAAATCCATTATGTAATGCTCTTTTATCGGCATAATACTCACACATTTCTTCTAAAGAAAATTCTTCTTTTCTAAAAATATCACCTGTATAATGACTT
>CAMZKJ010000023.1 GCA_947311245.1 uncultured Candidatus Altimarinota bacterium | reverse complement strand
AGGTGTTGAACTTGCAAAATACGCTTTAGATAAAGCACAGGGAACTCCAATTGACATTCAACTTGCAGCTGCCTTTGATGCAGATCCATCTTTTGTGGCAGATTTAGCATCGGCAATTAGTGAACAGGGTGTTGCAACTGTTGGTATGGGCGATACAAGAGGGCAAATTTACCCTAAAGAAACATCACGTTTTATTGATACTGTAATAGAACAAGCTAATGATGATGTTCTGTTTTCTGTTCATTTTCATGATGATATGGGCTTTTCACTAATAAATAATTTAGCAGCACTTAAAAGAGGAATTATGATGCCATCAACTTCTTGGCTCGGAATTGCTGAAAGAAATGGTTTACTAAGAACTGAACTCTTAACACTTCATTTAGCTTATGAAACGGAAAAAATTTATGATAAATTAGAAATTAAAGGTGATAACTTATTTTTATCTAAACCAAATTTAAAATCTTTAAAAATAATTGCAGACAAAGTAAGTGAATATACAGGAGTAAAATTAAAAACAACCGACCCTGTTGTTGGAACAGGAGTAAACTCAATTTCAACAGGAACTCCTTTTGTGGACACTAAAAGTTTTCAACCTTTTGACCCCGAGATTGTTTTGGGAATACCAAGAAAAGTTCATGTAACACAACTAGCAAGTAGAAATGTTATAAAAGTTGTAAGTGAAGAAATGGGTTTTAATCTTACTGAAGAGCAAATAACAGAAATTTTACCAATCATTAAAAAAGAAGCATATAAAAAAGGAAGAGCAATTTTTCCGGAAAATGAATTGAAAAAATTATTTAACAAATACAATTAGCAAAAAAACGTGAAGCAATTAATTACAACTATATTTATACTGTTTATTTTAACTAATACAGCAAAATCACAAGAAGGTTTTGAAATGTGGTATAAATTGTCACCTGAAATTCGATTAAATAAAAAAGGAACTCCTTGGGAACTTCGGTGGCGACCAGTTGATCATATTATTCTACCAAAATATTATAATCAATACCTTGGGAACGGAAGAAATGATTTTGGACGAACAGATATTATGCTTGGCGTAAATATTGAAAGATTTAAATTGTTTAGCTATTCGAAATTTGATGAGTTGGGACGCTCATGGACAGGCATAAGATTTGATTATAACACATCATTTTTTAATAGAAAACTTTTGCTAAATATTCAGGAACGACTTTTTTTTGGATTAAACGAAAGCTCCGAAAATCACTATTATTTAGTCCAATATATAAGGTATCGTATAGGAAAAAAAGTTCAAGCAGGCATTTTAAGTTATGGTAAGTGGCCTTTTAGTAAACCTTTTAATGAAGGGAATTGGTTTGTTGGTCCATCTTTTTATATGGGTCTTCCTTACAATTTCAGTTTACACCTAGCCCTGTCAAAAGATATTCTGAATGATAATATATACATGAGTTTCTTTCGCATAGGATACAGAATTAAATTAAAAAAGAAGCAAACTAAAGAAGAATGAAAAAACAATTAGAAAATAAAGTTAATTTATTAGATTCTGTATTGAGCTCAAGATATGCAAGTTTATTTTATACAATTATTAAACTTAATATTCCTGAATTAACAAATGGGCAATATGTTCATGTTGATATTTTGGCAGAAAAATCAGAAGCAAATTCAAAAGCATTGTATAGAATTTTAAGAGCATTAACTGGGATTAAAATTTTTAAAGAAAAAGCCAAGCAATTTAAACTTACAAAAAGAGCAAAACCATTATTGGCAGATTCTGATAATTCGATTACAAATGTAATTTTATGGATTGTTGAATGGAAAATAAAAGTTTGGAATGAAGTTTTATATAGTGTTAAAACAGGAAAGCCTGCATTTGATTATGTTTATAAAAAACCTTTATTTGATTTTTTAGCAGAAAATCATGAAGTTCAAGAATTATTTGATAAGGTAATGTCTCAACGAACCAAAATAAATACAGAAAGTATTTTAAAAGCGTATAATTTTTCAGAAGCAAATACAATTATAGATGTTGGTGGAGGAAATGGAATGCTTCTTTCGGAAATTTTAAAAAAACATACGGAAACAAAAGGAATTCTTTTTGATGCTTCAGAGATTACCAATGGAGATGATAACTTTATAAAAAAATGTAATTTACAAGATAGATGTAAATTAATAGGTGGTGATTTTTTTAAGTCAGTTCCAAAAGATGGTGGTGTTTATATTTTAAAAGAAGTTACTCATGATTGGGATGATGAAAAAACACTATTAATCCTTAGAAACTGTGTTAGTGCAATGAATAAATCTGGAAAAATTCTCATTATTGAACACATTGCTGATATGAAACACCCAAGTTCATTACTTTTAGATATTTCTATGTTGTTAACAACAGGAGGGCAGGAAAGAACAAAAAAAGAATTTAAAAGCTTATTAAAAAAAGTTGGATTAAGATTAACTAAAATTTATAAAACAGGTAGTTCGCTTAAAATTTTGGAATGTTCATTAACTTAGGAATAAAATCAGTTTCAATAACAGAATACTAAAAATAAAACGCATTGAAAACTAAATCATTATATAAAATTCTGAATTTAAAAGAAGGCGAAGGAACTTTGGTACTTTTGCCTATAATTTATTCTTTTTTTACAGGTGCAGCTTTAGCGTTTTTTGTTACAAGTGCAACTTCACTTTTCCTTAGTAGCTTTGAGCGATACATGTTACCTGTTGCTTTTATTGCAGCTGGGATTCTTGTTTGGCTCTCAGGACTTTTATATTCATATTTTCAGAAAAAACTAAGATATACTAAAGTATTAACAGGAGGATTATTTTTATTATTGATTTCAGTAATTGCATTCCTAAGTCTATATATAAGCACAAGCTCAATTATTGCAATCTTTTTATTATACGCATGGATACGCGTTTTTGCTTATGTTCATGCAATTACTTTTTGGGGATTAGCAGGACGTATCTTTTCTTTACGACAAGGGAAACGCCTTTTTGGACTAATAACTGGAGGTGAGGTGTTTGCAAGTATTTTAAGTTTCTTTTCTGTGCCTTTTTTATTAAAAATAATGGATACCGAGGATTTACTTTTTATTTCTGGTTCTGCATTAATTATTGCTTTTCTTGTGTTAATTTATATTGTTAAAAAATTTAAAATTAAGCTTGATATAAAATCTACAAAAAAAGTTCAAAAAAAAGTATCTTCTGAAAAAGGGAAAAGTTTATTTCTAAAAAATAGATATTACAAGCTATTTTTTGTAATTGCATTTTTACCAATTTTTGCTCAATTTTTTGTTGACTTTATTTTTCAAGCCCAAGCAAAAGTTGAATTTCCTGTAAGAGAATCTTTAACATCATTTGTAGGTCTATTTTTTGGGATGAGTGCAATTGTTGAATTTATTTTAAAAACATTTGTTTCAGGAAGGTTAATGAATAAATATGGAATGAGATTCGGACTTTTAGCATTTCCAATTATGTTAGCTTTTAGTTTTGCATTAGCATCAGTTTTTGGCTTGTTTTATGGTGCTGTTTCATTATTTTTCTCATTTGTAAGTTTAGGAAGATTATTTACTAGAGCTGCCCGAACATCTTTTAACGACCCTGCAACTCAAATTTTATATCAACCACTTCCACCAGAAGAACGCATTTCTTTTCAAAATAAAATTGAAAGCGGGCCAAAAGCATATGCAAGTATTGCTGCAGGAGTATTGTTGCTAATTTTCAGCCAAATATCATTTTTTACACTCGTTTATTTTTCAATATTTTTATTAATTATAACTGCAATATGGTATAAAAGTGCTGTATTAGTTTTTAAAGAATATAAAAATGTACTACTTTCAGTTTTATCTAAAAAGACAGAAACTACGGAAATATCAAATAATCAAAAAATATTTGAATTCCTTAAAGATAATGTAAATCAGATAAATAGTAAAACAAAATCTGTAATTAGTTATATGTGTAATTCCGTTTTTCCATATAGAAAAGGACAAATTTTTATTGAAGAAACTATAACTGAAGAAAACTATAAACTAAAAGACCTTATTGTTCTTGCAAATTCGGAAAAATCATTTGAAAGAGAAAAAGCAGCAAACTTATTAGGAAATTATGACATTTATAAAATTGAAGTATTTCTTATAAAACTTCTTACAGATAAAGACTATAATGTTAGAACACAAGCAATTTTAACAGCTGGGCAATTAAAAGAACCTGAATTATTTAAGTATTTATTTGCAAATCTTCGAATTGCGGAATATCATGACATTGTATTTTCTGCAATAATACACATTGGAACAAAAGTATTAAAAGATTTAGATAAGTTTTTTTATACAATTGAACACATTCCTGAAGTTCAAATGTCAGTGATTAAAATTATTGAAATAATTGGTGGTGATGAGGCTCGTAAAATTTTAAGCAATAAAATAAATTATACTCATAACTCGGTAAGCAATAAAGTAATATTTGCTTTGGGCAAACTTTCTTACAAAGCAAAACGTGTTAATATATCATTACTTTCAGGAAAACTTGAAAGTGAAATTGATAATTATTTATACATTTTAGCTTCTTTAACAGATATTGAACAAGAGTTTGATGAAAAAGATGATATTATTAGAGCAATAAATCACGAAAAAATAAATATTCAAGAAACAATTTTTACAATACTATCAATTTTATACGACCCAAATGCAATAAAATTAATTAGAACAAATTTAGAAAGTGATGATTCTGACTCTAAAGGTTTTGCATTAGAAATTGCAGAAATAATTATTTCAGAATTGCATAAAGATATTCTTGCTC
This sequence comes from uncultured Candidatus Altimarinota bacterium, assembly GCA_947311245.1. Taxonomy (GTDB): domain Bacteria; phylum Patescibacteriota; class Gracilibacteria; order CAIRYL01; family CAIRYL01; genus SZUA-1403. Next base: position 5,263 of record CAMZKJ010000023.1, on the reverse strand, counting down.
CATTATTTGAAGACCTTTCTAATAAAGAATTAATTGCAAAATATTATTACGTTTATCCTCAAGAAAAACTATCAGTAAAAGATAGACTTATTGACCTTGTTAACTCTGACAGTTCGGTAACTGTAAATTTTACTAAAGCAATAGCAATTAATTTATTGTTGAAATATAAAACAAAAGAAGTTGTAAGAGTTTTAAAAGCAAACATAGTTCATCCTAATATTATAGTACGTGAAACCGCAGGAATTACTCTTTACAATATGTTTCCGGAAATTTTTAATGAACAAGCAATTCTTTTTAAATCAAGGATAAAAGGATTTAATGATTTAATTCAAAAAGTAACAATAAAAACAGGCAATGCAAATCTTTTAATTCTTGAGAAATTAAAATTACTACGCTCGCTTGATGTTTTCTCAAATTTAAGTTATGAAAAATTATCAAAATTTGCAATTCATTCTACTGAGTATAGTGTTAAAGAAAACGAATTTCTTAATTGTGAAGGAGAGGATAAAAATACAATTTATCTTTGTGTTTCTGGTCATTTGTCCGATAAAAAAACAAATACAACAATTCAAACAGGAAATATTATAAGTTTATATAATGAAAAAGGGAAATGCACCAATACAGAATTAAAAGCAGACGAGCCTTCATTTATGCTAAAAGGAAAAATATATTTACTTAATAATTTATTTGCAGAAAATATTGAATTTGCAGAAAAACTAACCAAAAATATCATACATAATTAATTATAGATAGTATGCTTCGATATATAAAAAAGAAAATTAGCATTTTTTTATTACTACTTTTAGTAATAGGAACTAGTAATGCTCAAAACTTTAATAATCATAAAGGTTTACCTTTTATTAGAAATTATACTCCAGAAGAATATAATGCTCACGAACAAAATTTTGACATTGCTCAAGATACAATGGGAGTTATGTATTTTGCAAATTTCTCTGGAATATTACAATTTGATGGAACAAATTGGATAAAAACACCTACAAAATCAGGAATGCGTGTACTTGCCCTTGATACAGATAAAAATGGGAAAGTTTTTGCAGGAGGCTTAAAAGATTTTGGTTATATAGAGCACCTTAATAATGGGAATAATGCATATGTTTCTTTAGCAAATCATTCTAAATATGAAATAGGAATGATATTCGAAGTCCTTTGTGATAATGGTAAAACATATTTTATTTCTGAAGACGCAATGTTTATTTACGATGGAACTTCTGTTTCTAAAACCGATTTTAATTCCAAAGTTAAATCTGCATTTCTTATTAAAAATAAAGAAAATAATGATTTATATATATTCTTTGAAAGAGATTTTAGCCATGAAAATAAAATTCAAAACGGCTTAATGCTTTATAAGAATAACTCTTTTGTTAAAGTTAAGGACAATTCAGAATCTCAAATAGTTGATGTTCAAACAATGTTTAAAAATACTGAGGGCAAATCATTAACTCTTGGAACATCAAGGCAAGGCATGTTCTTTTTAAAAGATAATACTATTACAGAATTTGAAATTCCTATTAATGAGTTTCTGAAAAAACAAGGACATAGTTGTGGCTCTCAAATTTCAGAAACAAACTATGCACTGGGTACAATTACAGGAGGCCTTATTATTTTAGATAATAAAGGAAATTTAGTACAACTTATTGACAAAAAAAGTTTACTACAAGACGAATCGATTAATGCTTTATACACAGACAAAAACAAATCATTATGGGTAGCTACAAATAACGGAATTTCAAAGGTAGAAGTTAATTGGAACTTATCTTATATTGATAATTTAAAATCGGGATTGGAAGGAAAAATTAAAGATATAGTCGATTATAAAGAGAAAACATATTTTGCTGGGGATAAAGGTTTGTTTTATATTGAAAATGAAAAAATAAAAAGAGTTGACGGAATTAATTTTGCTTGTTGGGATGTTGAAATTATTAATGATATAATGATTGTGGCAACTACAAAAGGAATTTATACAGTTTCCAATAATATTGCAAAAGCAACAGAATATACAGATTTTACTTTTTGTATTTCTAAATCAGAATTTAATAGCAGTATTTTTTATACGGGGAAGAATGGGCAAATTGGTTTGTTTAAAATAATTGATGGTAAAATAGTTAAGCAATCAAGCATAAAAACAATTGATGGAGATGTGTATAATATTAAAGATACAAAAGATGGTAATTTATTTGCAGAAATATCTCCAGGAAAAATATTTAAATATTCTTTTGCAGATGAAAAGGGTGAAGAAATAAAACCTGATACCAAATTAATATCACTGCACATTAATAAAAAAGGAGACGATATATTTTTTACTTCTGAAAAAGGACTTTTAAAATATGAAAATGGGAATTTTGAAAAATATTTGTTATTTCCTGAAGATACAAGTTCGTATAATTTATGGATTTCTGATATTTATGAAATAAGCAAGGATAAATATATTATAACAGATGGAGAACAAAAAAATATTGCATTTTGTAATAAAGAAGATAATGCTTACAAAATTTATCAAACACCATTTTTGCCAATTGCGAATTTTACGGTAAATTCAATAAATTACAGCTCTAAAAACTCGATAATTTGGTTTGGAGGAAAGAATGGACTTGTAATGTATGATTATGCAAAAAAACGTTATTATAAAAGTAAATTTAATACTTTAATAAGGTATGTAAAATCTATTAATGCAGATACTTTAATTAATTTTAAAAATGGTGAATTAGTTGAATTAAATTTTGCAGAAAATTCTTTAAGGTTTGATTTTAGTGCACCTGTATATGTTTCAAAAGGCAAAACTTTATACCGCTATTTCTTAAAAGGATTTGATAAAGATAGTTCTGACTGGACAGAATTAACATATAAAGATTATACAAATATTCCTTCAGGCAAATATACTTTTACTGTAGATGCAAAAAATGAATTTGGAAAACATTTGAATAGTGCAAGTTTTAAGTTTGAGGTTTTGGTGCCAAAATATTTAAGGTGGTGGGCATTTATTATTTATGCTTTAACTCTTTTTACAATTATAAAAATATACATGGATTGGCGTTTGAAGGCTGTGCAAAAAGAACGAAAAATTCTCGAAGATACAGTAAAAGAGCGAACTGAAGAAATTGAAGAGAGCAAGGAAGATATTGAGAGCCAGAGAGATATACTTTATAAGCAAAAGCAAGAAATTGTTGATAGTATTAATTATGCTCAAAGAATACAGGCAGCCGTTTTACCATCTGATGAGTTTATGCAAGAAGTTTTAAAAGAACATTTTGTATTTTTTAAACCTCGTGATATTGTAAGTGGCGATTTTTATTGGATAAAAAAGATTAAGAAATTCTCATTTGTTGTTGCTGCCGATTGTACAGGCCATGGTGTACCAGGAGCATTTATGAGTATGCTTGGAAGTTCATTTCTTAATGAAATTGTAACATCAAGAACCCTTGATAGTGCAGGAGAGCTGCTTAATAGACTTAGAAATAAAGTTAAGAAATCACTTCATCAAAAAGGTGCAGAAGGGGAACAAAAAGATGGAATGGATTTATCATTAATGATAATTGATTGGGAAACGCTCGAAATGCAATTTGCTGGAGCATACAACTCAATATTTATTATTAGAAAAAAAGAAGACACTACTAGCGAAGAACCTTATGAACTTTTTAAACTAAAGGCTGATAGGCAACCAATTGGTATTTATATTAGAGAAAAGAATTTTACAAATCATACTTTCCAACTTCAAAAAGGTGATACAATTTATGCACTCTCAGATGGATATGTTGATCAATTTGGTGGAGACACAGGTGGAAAATTTAAAAGTAGAAGATTTCAGGCAATGCTTCTTTCATTTCAAGACAAAACAATGGAAGAGCAAAAACACATACTTGGCAGAACATTTACAAAATGGAAAAGAGATACTGAGCAAATTGATGATGTATTAATAATAGGTATTAGAATTTAATATTTTTATAAACACAATTAAATATATAAGATATGAGTAAGTTGCCAAAAATAGCAATTATCCTTTCAGGAAATGGAGTGTATGACGGAGCAGAAATTCATGAAGCAACAATGACAATGTATGCAATTGTAAAACTTGGAGGAGAGTATCAAATATTTGCTCCAGATATGGAACAGCACCATGTTATTAACCATATAACAGGTGAAGAGATGGTTGAAAAAAGAAATGTTCTTATTGAATCGGCAAGGATTGCAAGAGGAAATATAAAAGCCCTCTCTGAACTAAAAGTTGCAGATTATAATGCTATTATGTTTCCTGGAGGATTTGGAGTAGCAAAAAACCTTTCAAGCTTTGCTTTTGATGGAGCAGATTGCACTGTTATTCCTGATGTTGAGCGAATAATTATGGAAGCAGTTCAAGCAAGTAAACCAATTGGGGCTTTATGTATTTCACCTGCAATAGTTGCAAAAGTATTAGAAGGCGTTCGAGTAACAATAGGGCAAGATGCAGAAACAGCAGAAGCATTAAGCAAAATGGGAAGCTCACATGTAAATACCGACCATGGGGAAGTTACAATTGATGATGACTTTAAAGTTGCCACAACACCTTGCTATATGCTTGATGCAACAATTGTTGATATTGCTAATGGGGCGATGAATGTTACTAAAGCGGTGTTTGAGATGATTGAATAAGATTATTACTTGAAGCAAAAAGTCGATTCTAAGAATCGACTTTTTACATTTATATGAATAGTGTCTAGTTTTTATAAAAAGGATGTTTTACAAACTATTATAATAGTTAAATATCTTTGCTAAATCATAATCTTTTCTATAGCTTAACTTGTTTAATTTTGCATATTCCTTTACTTCATTTTTTTTATTTTGTAAAGCATTAAGAACATTTCGTTTACCCAGATTTATTTTTGCTAACCTCCCTTTAGTAATAGTAAAATACTGGTGTTTTGTAATAAATATTGAATTTCTATGTCCGGTCCTATATTGAGGTTTATAGTTTGGTTTTTCAATTATTAAGTTTGTTTTTTTTAGTAAAGGAGTTTCTCCTCCATTAATAATTAGGAAAAAACCAGGATCTTTGATATTATATAATATTAGATTTCTTAGAATTATAGTATCTCCATTATCATATAGAGAAAGTGTTTTTATGGCACCGATTGGCATAACTTTTATTATTTTATCAACTTTAATTTCAACCTCGTATGTTTGCAAATATAAAAAAAAGAAATAACTTTTATCTTTGACACTTGAAAATAAGGACAGAGTAGGAGCAAGATGAAACCCTAGACAACAAATT
>CAMZKJ010000022.1 GCA_947311245.1 uncultured Candidatus Altimarinota bacterium | reverse complement strand
TCCATTATTAACAACAAAAAAAGTATTCTTAAAAGGAGTTATTCATGAACTTTTATGGTTCTTAAAAGGTGAAACAAATATTAAATATCTTTTAGATAATAATGTGCATATTTGGGATGAATGGGCAAACGAAGATGGCGAACTTGGTCCTATTTATGGGTCTCAATGGAGAAATTTTTGTGATCCAAATATAAAAGAAAGTAGAGATAATGGGATTGACCAAATTTCAGAGCTTATAAAAAATTTAAAAAAAAATCCATACTCACGAAGACATATTGTTTCAGCTTGGAATCCAATGGCAATTCCTGATGAAAATAAAAGTTTTGAAGAAAATATAAAAAATAATAAATCTGCATTGCCAACATGCCATAGTTTTTTTCAGTTTTATGTTTCTACAGATAATAAACTTTCGTGCCAACTCTATCAAAGAAGTGCAGATATTTTTTTAGGAGTTCCATTTAATATTGCAAGTTATGCACTTTTAACACATATGGTTGCACAAGTTTGTGGGTTTGAAGTTGGAGACTTTGTTCATACTTTTGGAGACTTACATATTTATAATAATCATATCGACCAAGTAAACGAACAACTTTCTCGCAAACCAGAAGCACTTCCTACTATAAAAATTAATCCAGAAATTAAAAATATATTTGATTTTAAATATGAAGATTTTGAAATTCAAAATTATAACCCTAAAGCAACAATAAAAGCACCAATAGCGGTGTAATGCAATATATCTAAAATATTACATATTCTATGTTTTCCAAAATATCACATCCTCTAAAAATAATGTTAACAATCTTTATTGTTGTAATATTAGGATATTTCGCATATATCAACTCCGAAAATTTATCTGCAAGTGTAGATGGAATAAAAAACTTACTTGTAAAAACAGGTATAAGCAGTGGATCTCAAGACGTCTCTTTACCAAAAATTGATAAAATAACTGGATCTGAAGATAAAACAAATCATCTCTTATATAAATTTATAGAAATTTTAATAACACTGGCAGGTATTATAGCAGTTATATTCATTGCCATAGGAGGAATGGAATATACGATATCCGCAGGAGATTCCGATAGAAAAAATGGTGCAAAATATAAAATCTTGTATTCGGTATTGGGCTTACTTGCTGTAATTTTTTCATATGCAATTTTTACAAATGGAATAAATTTCTTTGAAGTTGCAGAAAAATAATGATATAATTCTTTCGCTTAATAATTAATTATAATTTAAACATAAATATATGGCAGTAAAAGTAGACGATTCAAATTTTGAAACAGAAGTATTAAATTCTGAACTTCCTGTTCTTGTAGATTTCTGGGCTCCTTGGTGTGGACCTTGCCAAATGATGGGACCCCTGATTAATAAAATTGCAAAAGAATATGAAGGCAAAGCAAAAGTTGTAAAATATGATGTACAAGATAATCAAGAATTTGCAGCGAAATACGGAATCCAAGGAATTCCAGCTTTTAAAGTTTTTAAAGGTGGTGAAGTTGTTGATGAAGCAGTTGGTGCAATGCCAGAAGATAATATTAAAAAAATTATTGATAACAACTTATAATTTTTATTTAATAGAAAATATACACTGATTCAAAAAAAATAATAAAAATAACTGATAGAATTTTTCTATCAGTTATTTTTACTTATAAATTAAATTAAAATTAAAAATATTCTAAGAAACGAAACCTACAACATCTGCTTCAAATTTCGTAGAATATTTTTTTTCCAAATAATTCCCAATACTGCACAAAAGAATATTGCTCCTATCAATGAAACAAGTATTATATTAAAATATGAATTTGTTATATAAGAACTCGAAAAATAGAAAAATAATCCCATTGTAACAGACCCCAAAATACTAAGAATAAAACCTGTTTTTTGTATAAAATCTTCCAATAAATGCGATGAAATAATATTTTTAGAACACAAAAGAAAGTATCCAATGGCAATAGAAATAATAAAACTTACAACATAACTTATTCCAATTTGTGTTGCAGGCAATAAAATTTTAGACACATCAAATAGTATATATTTAAAAATAAACATTGTTGCAATTAATGTTCCAATTTGGCTAAATGTAATAAGCATTGGAGTTTTTGTGTCTCCTGTCGCATTAAATGTTCGTACAAATAAACTTAAAATTGACTCCAAAGGAATCGCAAATGATATCATTAATAATATTGATTCAAGAGTAATATACTCTGATGAATCGATACTGATATTATACACCAAACCTAAAAACATGCTTCCGATAAAATAGATACCCACAGCCATTGGGATTGTCCAAAATAAAATTTTATACAGAGCAATATAAAAAGTTTGACTCATTTCTTCTTTTTTATTTTCTGCAAATAATAATGACAAAACCTGAAAAGCAGATGTTGCAATTGCAAAACCAAAAATCATGACAGGAGCAGACTCCAAATTTCTCGCATATAAAAACAGAGAATACAGTCCATCATTATTTTCAAAACCCTGACTAAAGTGATGAATACTAATAAGTGTAATTTGCAATGTCCCAACTGTTATCCATCGAAATGCCATAGATTTAGCCAATTCTTTTAACTGCGGAGATTCCCAGTTAAAAGATGGATAAAACTTTTTATCAGCAGAAATTTCAGAAAAATATTCCCATAATCGAATTGACAAATGCCCTATGCTTCCTGCAACCGCCCCATATGCTGCTGCATAAATTCCATGAGTATCTGCACAAAGTAAAATTCCTACTAAAATTCCAATATTATAAATAAGTGGAGAAAGTGCAGTTGAAAGAAAATATTTGTGTGCCATTAAAAAATTTCCTATAAAATTTGAGATTGCAAAGAAAAAATTAGTTATAAAAAAAAGACGCACAAGATTTGTAAATAATTCTGGATCTTTTGCAAACTGTACAGAAAAAAAGAATGATGCAATTTCTGGAGTAAAAAATATTCCAATAAAACTTACCACTGCGAATACAGAAAGAATCGTTGCAAAAAACACCCCAAAAAGTGTGTATCCTGCTGTTTTATTTTTTTCTCGTTCTTGTAAAAAAAGTGGTGTAACCAGCCCCAAAAGTGCAGAAGAAACAAATATAATCATTATTATATCTGATATTAAAAACGCTGAGAAATAACTATCCGTAATAGCATTTGCCCCATAATATCGTGCAAAAAATAAATCCCTAACAATTCCAAGAATATACGAAAGTAATGTTCCAATAGATAAAATGAATGCAGGTGAAAAAAGTTTAAGCGTCATAGTTTTTTTTAAATACAAAACTCTTATATAAAGATAGTATCATAAATAGTCTCATAAAAATTTATTGAATTTTACACAGAAAATTCATATACTATAAACACATTTTATTATAAAAATCATCTTATATCTATGACAGAATCTACAACGTATAATCACTTAACTGTTGAAAAAAAATGGCAAAAATTTTGGGAAACAAATAAAACATTTTCTGTCGATAATAAAAAATCGGAAAAAACTTTTTATGCACTCGATATGTTCCCCTTCCCATCGGGAGCAGGTTTACATGTAGGACATCCTGAAGGATACACCGCTACAGATATAATTTGCAGAAAAAAACGAATGGAAGGATATAAAGTGTTACATCCTATGGGATGGGATGCTTTTGGATTACCTGCCGAAAATTTTGCAATTAAAACAGGAGTTCACCCAAAAAAATCGACGAATCAAAATATTGAAAATTTTACACGGCAAATTAAAAGTCTAGGTTTTTCATATGACTGGAATCGAGAATTTGCTACAACAGACGAAGATTATTATAAATTTACACAAGATTTATTTTTAAAATTATACGATAAAAATTTATTATACGAAGATGACAAACCATTAAACTGGTGTGCATCGTGTAAAGTCGTGTGCGCAAATGAAGAGGTAGAACAAGGAATGCACGAACGATGTGGAAATACTGTTACAAAAAAAGCATTAAAACAATGGATGTTTAAAATCACAGAGTATGCAGAAAGATTATTGCAAGATTTAGAGACTCCAAATGTGATTGTTTTACATGGACTCGGAGGAAATGGAAATACTGGTTGGGGAGCAGATATTCATAAATTTTTTACAGAAAGAAATATAGATTGTGTTGCTCCTAGTTTTCCAAATTCTGACACTCCAAAATATTCTGAATGGAAGCAGTTTTTTGAAAAGAATATTCTTTCGAAAATAACACCACAAACTATTATTTTTGGACATAGTTTAGGATGCGGGTTTATGCAAAAATATCTTTCAGAAGAAAATTTAAAAGTGAAATTTTCTGAACTTATTTTAGTGGCTCCCACTGTTAGTGATTGCGGAATTCCAGAAATTTCTAATTTTTTTACTGAAAAATTTGATTACCAAAAAATTGCTGAATCCGTAGAAAATATATTTATATATGCAGGAGGAAAAGACCCGTATATCAAAAAAGAGGAATTTGAATTTTTAGCAGAAAAACTTTCGGCACAGTTAATTTTTAACACTCACCAAGAGCATTTTTGGGGAGACTGGAAACTCGAAACACTTCCAGAAATTTCTGAAAAATGTGAAAAGATTTATGCAGGAATTATTGATTGGCCAAATAAAATAAAAGCCATGCAACGAAACTGGATTGGAAAAAGTACAGGGGCGGAAATTGATTTTATGGTGGAAAATTCTGATACAAAAATTAGAGTTTATACGACTCGTCCAGATACTCTTTTTGGAGCAACGTATTTTGTGCTCTCTCCAGAACATCCGCTTGTAAAAGAGATTACAACAAATGAACAGCAAGAAAAAATATCTACATATCAGCTAGAATGTTCAAGAAAATCTGAGCTAGAGCGAACAGAATTAAATAAAAATAAAACGGGAGTATTTACAGGGAGCTATGTTATTAATCCTGTAAATAATAAAAAAATTCCTGTATGGATTGCCGATTACGTAATGATGGGATATGGAACTGGAGCAATTATGTCGGTTCCCGCTCATGATGATAGAGATAAAGAATTTGCTGAAAAATATAACCTCCCTATTACAGAAGTAGTAGTAGACGGAAAATTAGAAAATTCAGATTTTTTAAATGGGCTTTCTGTAGAAGAGGCAAAAGAAAAAATGATTGAATTTCTTGAAGAAAAAAAATTAGGAAATAAAACGGTAAACTACAAACTTCGAGACTGGATTTTTACTCGACAACGATATTGGGGAGAACCGATTCCGTTAGTTTTTGATGAAGCAGGAAAATGTTTTGGATTAGATAATTCTCAATTACCACTCATTCTTCCAGAAAGTGCAAACTACGAACCTTCAGCAAGTGGAGAAAGTCCATTGGCAAAAATCACAGAATGGGTCAATGTTTCAGGATATATTACAGATGAAAACAAAGTAATTATATGTTCTGAATCAGATGTTCCAAAAAATAAAATATTTCAAAAATTTACACGAGAAACTTCAACAATGCCAAACTGGGCTGGTTCAAGTTGGTATTGGTTACGTTATATGGATCCAAAAAATTCTGACGAAGCGTGGAGTAAAGATGCAGAACAACAATGGGGACCAGTAGATTTATATGTTGGGGGAGCAGAACATGCGGTATTACACCTTTTATATGCACGATTTTGGCATAAAGCATTTTATGATTTAGGACTTGTCTCTACGAAAGAACCATTTAAAAAATTGGTAAATCAAGGACTTATTTTAAGTTATGCGTATCAACGAAAAACAGGAGGACTTGTTCCAAGTGATGAAGTTGAAGAAAAAAATAATGAATTTTTTGACATATCTACTGGAGAAAAAGTAGAAAAAATTGTAGCAAAAATGAGTAAATCTCTAAAAAATGTTGTAAATCCAGATGATATTGTAGAGGCATATGGCGCAGACACACTTCGAATGTATGAAATGTTTATGGGACCATTTGAACAAAATAAAGCGTGGGATACTACTGCGGTAGAAGGAATGAATAAATTTTTAATGAAAATTTGGAGATTATTTTCTGAGAAAGAAATTTCTGAAAGCTGTCCAAGTAAAGAACTTATAAAACTTACGCATCAAACTGTAAAAAAAGTTACAGATGATATTGATAATTTTAAATTTAATACAGCTATTTCTCAAATGATGATTTGGGTGAATGCATTTCAAAAATTGGATACTGTTCCAAAAATTTCAGGAGGAAAATTTGTACGATTACTCTCCCCTTTTGCACCTCATTTAGCAGAAGAACTGTGGCAAAAATTTTCACCAGAAGACGATACCATTAGTTTTAAATCGTGGCCAAGCTATAAAGAAGAATTATTAGTAGAAGATGAAGCTACATATGCAGTACAAGTAAATGGAAAACTACGAGGAGATTTTTCGATAAGCAAAACTGCAACAAAGGAAGAATGTATGGCAGCCGCAAAAAAACTGGAGAAAGTTGCAAAATTTATTTCTGAAGCAGAAGAAAATGGTGGACAAATTCGAAAAGAAATTTTTGTTCCAGGAAAAATTGTTGGATTTGTTGTGAAGTAAAACTCTAACAAAGAGGGCTAACCCAAAACTTTTACAATCAAGATACAAAAACTATATAATTCTCTATATTAAAAAAATATGAAAATCCATAAATTTTTTGGAAAACCACATAATTTTAATTATAACAATATAGATTTTACACAAAAATTTATCATATCCGATATTCAAAATAAAACAAATAATATTACAGTTATTCAGCCAATTCAAACACATTCAGATAGAATAATAGAAATTACAAAAGAAAATAAAAGTAATTCTAATATACTTGAGTGTGATGGCATATGGACGCAAGAAAAAAATATCGCACTTTCTATAAAAACTGCTGATTGCATGAGCATTATATTTAAACACAAAACAAAAAATATTATTGCGAATATTCATGCTGGATGGCGAGGGGTTGCAAATAAAATAACCTCTCGTTTCTTACAAAATTTTTCAGCAGAAATAAATAAAGATTTTGAAGTATTTTTTTCACCAAGTATACTGTCATGCTGTTGTGAATTTACAAATCCATATATAGAAACTCCAAGTTTTTTCCATGACTCTATCACTACAAATAGTATAAATAACGAAACTCAATATTATATAAATTTACAAGAAATTATAAAAAAAGAGCTTATAGAAAATTCTATAAACCCTAAAAATATTTTTTTTACCGATATTTGTACAAAATGTACAAATAATTTCTGGAGCCACCGATGCAAGGAATCAGAAAGAAATATGAGCTATATTATTCAGCTTCATTAACAAATATTATTTCGCATCTCGTAATTGTTCTGCGGTTCGTATTTTTGCAAGAAGAATTAAAATATCCCCTCGTTTATCTATTGAAATATTTAAGTCATCATAAACATTCCAATCAATATAATGATATGTCTTTTGATATCCTGCATCAATATTTGAAGTGTCAAATGCTTCAAGAAGTCTTTCTAATACATATTTATTATCATATCTATTTTTATTATATTCATTTACATCATATTTAATATCAGAATATAAATCATCAATATCCCATTCATTTAAACCATACACTGATAATTCTTGTAAATCTTTTAATCGAATATTTCTATCTAAATTTTTTGCATTTGTTATATATTCTCGAACAAATACAGTATCTGTCTTAGATCCATTTTTTGTTAAATATGTAACAGCTTCATTTGCATTTCCTGAAAATACATTTAAATCTAAATAAAACTGATTTTCTTTTTGCTCTGCAATAATATCTGCTTGCTCTATTTCTAAATACATTTTGTAAAAACTTGTAATATCAAAGTCTTTTTTTTCAATAGTTGGAAAAGTAATAATAGGAGTTCCATATGAAAAATTTACAGATACATCCAGTGTTACATTTGAATATTCTGCAGAATCACTCCATTCACTTACCCATCGTTCATCTCCTTTTACAGAAATAGACGAAATAGTTTCATTGTTATTTAAAACAATAATGACAATAATTTTAGAATCTGGATTTGTAAGCGTATACACATTTCCAGATTTTTCAATTACTAAATTTTTGTTTTCCACTGCAAAATCAATTCCAAATGCAAGATAATCAACAAGATTTTCTAGGTCATCAATATCAAGTTCATGATATAAATCATTTTGAAGTTGTGTGATATATTCTTTTAATTCAGGAAATTCATTATTTAATGCAACAAAATCAAGAGCTACCCATTTATTTTCAAATAATTCATATATTTCAAGTCCTCCAGCAATAAGATTATTAATATGAGTATTATCAATTTCTAATGTATTAATATTTGATTTAAATGCAAATTGAAATTTTTCAAAATCAAAGACTCCTTGTTCAGACCAGTTTACAATTCCCTTAAATGGAAAAAATTCAGGATAATCTTTATTATTCGAATTAATTGAAAAATCTATATTTGCACCATTTGCAGAATAAGAAAATGCATCATTCGTTTT
>CAMZKJ010000021.1 GCA_947311245.1 uncultured Candidatus Altimarinota bacterium | reverse complement strand
ATGAAGGAGGTATATCTGAAACCATAACATCTTCTTCTTCAATCTTAGGAATAGATAGCTCTACAGGTTGAGATACTCCATCTAATGTAAAAGAGTTTCCTGTATTAACATTTACAACCGTAGTGCCATTTAATCCAATTGGAACATCTGCCGATATAATTGCAGATGCAAGAGTAGGATTGTCTTTGGCTATAAAATCTAATACAGCCTGCTTTTCTTCACCAGTTACGATCTCAATATCATGTTTAGGAATCTCGTCTACCTTTTTACTTCCAAACAATCCCATATATATATGTAAAATTAAATCATATATTTATACTATTTTACCTTAAAGTAAATACAAAATCAATATACTTTTCAGTACATATTTTTCTCTCTAAAGTGATAAACTTACAATATATCTTTTCTGTATACAATTATACATATATACAATGCACTCTTTGCTTTCACAATATTTCGGATACCAACACTTTCGCCCTTTACAAGAAGAGGTTATTTCATCGTTTACACAAAAAAAAGATACCCTTGTTTTAATGCCAACAGGTGGTGGAAAATCGATTTGTTACCAAATTCCAGCATTAATGAAAGAAGGAACAATTTTGGTTATTTCACCATTAATTGCTTTAATGAAAGACCAAGTTGATGCATTACGCAGCATGGGAATTTCCGCTACATATTTAAACTCAACGCTTAGCACTTCAGAACAAAGTTCCGTTATGCAAAATGCTAAATCTGGAGAATATAAATTATTATATATTGCCCCAGAACGTCTTGGAAATCCAAATTTTATATCATTTCTACAAAAGATAAATTTATCTGGAATTGCCGTAGACGAAGCCCATTGTATTTCTCAATGGGGACATGATTTCCGTCCAGATTACAGAAATTTAAAATTATTTAAATCACAATTTCCACATCTCCCAATCATTGCACTCACTGCTAGTGCAACCCCAAAAGTACAAAAAGATATTGTTTCGTGTTTAAATTTAGACAATGTAAATATTTTTCAATCAAGTTTTTATAGAAAAAATCTTTCTCTACAAATTACTCCGAAACGAAATATGAAGCATAAAATTGTACTTGAATGTACAAAAAACAAAGACAATGCCACTATTATTTATTGTTACTCACGAAAAGAAACAGAAACTATAGCAGAAATGCTTCAGCAAGAAGGAGTGAGAGCAAAGGCGTATCATGCAGGACTTGCAAACGAAACAAGGAGCGCAGTTCAAGAACAATTTTTAAAAGATGATATTCAAGTCGTAACAGCTACAATAGCATTTGGAATGGGAGTAGATAAGCCAAATATCCGAACTGTTATTCATACAAATTTTCCAAAAACACTCGAAGGATATTACCAAGAAACAGGACGCGCAGGACGAGACGGATTAGAAAGTAAATGTATTTTAATGTGGAGTCGTGGAGATGCACGAAAACATGAATTTTTTATTGATAAATCTGATAACCAAGAACAAGCTGATTTAGAGCGGGTAAAAATGAATGAAGTTATACAGTTTTGCGACCAAAAAATCTGTCGATGGAATCAAATTATTACCTATTTCGGAGAAACACCCAAATTTGAAGAATGTGGAAATTGTGATGTATGCCTTACTTCAACTGATGTGTTCGATGCAACAGAAATTACACAAAAAATTATTTCAACGGTCGTACGAACAGAAAACCGATTTGGAAAAAACCATGTAATTGGTGTATTACGTGGATCCAAAGCACAAAATATAATAAAATGGGGACATGAAAATTTACCAGTATGGGGAATTGAACAACAATATTCAAAAGATCAACTCTCTGATATTTTTGAACATTTAATTCATAAAAAAATTCTTACAAAAAATGATGGAGATTTTTCAACATACAGACTTTCTGAATCTGGTTTACAATGGTTAAAAAGTAAAGAAAAGATATTTTTACCACAAATTGAACAAGAAGAAGAAATTATTTCGTCAAAAATAAACCAAGTTATCACATTTGATACACAAGTTTTTATTGGATTAAAAGCATTACGAAAACAAATTGCAGATAAAAAAAATGTTCCACCATTTATTATTTTTAACGATGCAACGCTACAAGAAATTGCATATTATTTACCACAAAGCATAGACGGATTTGGAAAAATCTCTGGAATTGGTGAACAAAAAAAAGAAGAATTTGGCGAAATTTTTACAAGAAAAATTCAAAAAATGACACAAATGTATAATTTATCGCCAAAACCTATTCCCGAAAATACATCACAATATTCTGTCTCACTTCGTAATAAATCCACAAAATCAGGGAACCGTAAACAAGCACGAATAGATAAAACTCAAGAATTATTACAAGAAAAAAAATCCGTATCAAAAATTGCAAAAATATTAGATGTAACCGATTCTACAATTTATAAATATATTACAGATATTTTAAAAAATACAGAAAATCTAGATTTAGTTCACCATTTATTACCAGACACTCATCAATACAAAAAAATAGAAGATTCATTTCAAAAACTCGGAACAGAAAGACTTAAACCAGTTTTTGAAGATCTACATGAGGAATTTTCATATGATACATTGAAAATTGTGAGAGTTTTATTGGTAGGATAATTTCATCTCTTTTTTTTATGAATATTTTATCCTAAGCGTAATCCGTTAGCACATTTTTTATCTGGTACACAGAGTACAACACTTTTGTCTTCTTGAATAAATCCTGTAAGTAAAAATTCCGACATAAATTTTCCAATTTGTTTTTTTGGGAAATTAACAACTGCTGTTATTTGCTTATCTAATAAATCTTCTTTTGTGTATAAGTCTGTAACCTGTGCACTCGTTTTTTTAATACCTATTTTTTCACCAAAATCTACAGCAATTTTATACGCTGGTCGTCGTGCTTCTGGGTAATCTTCTACAGAAATAATTGTTCCTGTTCGTAATTCTACCATTTCAAAATCATTCCAGCTGATTAGATTTTCTGTATTTTCTGACATACTATTTTTGGTTAAATTGTATTTCTATCATATATTTTGTCTGTGTCTACTTTAGAGGGTACAGTTCACATTGTGGTCGCCCTAAATTTTCCCTTCTCCTTAATAATCCCATACAAAATAAAGAACGCATTTCTGCGTTCTTTATAATTCTTTATAAAAATAGTAATTATTATTTATCCTCTTTTTTTGAATCTTCTTCAACTACTTCTGCATCAATTGGACCATCATCTTTTGAATCATCTGCATTTTCAGCGTTTCCTGCCTCTGCTTCTGCTTCTTTTTGAGCTTTTTCATATACTTCTGCTCCAGCCTTTTGAAGAACTGTCATAAATTCTTCTGTAGCTTTTTCATAGTCCTCTTTTTTCATATCTGAATCTTCTTTCTCTCCTTTGGAAAATGCTTCTTTTGCAACTACAAGTGCATCTTCAACTTCTTTTTTTGTGTCTTCCGAAATTTTATCAGCATCGTCTTTTAATAATTTTTCTGCTTGAAAAATTGCTCCATCTAAACCATTTTTTGCTTCTACCAATGCTTTTCTTTCTTTATCCGCTTCTGCATTTTCTTCTGCATCTTTTCGCATTTGTTCTACTTCTTCATCAGATAAACCAGATGACCCTTTAATGGTAATATGTTGTGCTTTTCCTGTTCCTTTATCTGTTGCTTTTACATTTAAAATACCATTTGAATCTAAATCGAATGTTACTTCAATTTGTGGAACTCCTCGTGGTGCTGGTGGAATTCCATCTAATACAAATCGACCTAACGATTTATTATCTTTTGCAAATTCTCGCTCTCCTTGCACAACATGAACTTCTACTTGATTTTGATTATCTGCCGCTGTAGAGAATGTTTGAGATTTAGATGTTGGAATAGTTGTATTTCTTTCAATAACTCGCGTTGCCACTCCACCCATTGTTTCAATAGAAAGTGATAACGGTGTTACATCAAGTAATACTACATCTTTTACATCTCCTCGTAATACCCCTCCTTGAATTGCTGCTCCTAAAGCAACAACTTCATCTGGATTCACTCCTTTTGAAGGTTCTTTTCCAAAAAAGTTTTTTACTGCATCTCGAACCGCTGGCATTCGAGTCATCCCCCCTACAAGAATAACTTGATCAATATCACTCGCTTTTAATCCTGCATCAGATAAAGCTTTTTCACATGGTTTAATTGAATTTTTAACAAGATTTGCTGTTAATGCTTCAAACTTAGACCGTGAAATTTTTATAATAAGATTTTTTGGACCACTTGCATCAGCCATTAAAAATGGAAGATTTACTTCTGTTTCTGTTGCAGATGAAAGTTCTTTTTTCGCTTTTTCGGCAGCTTCTTTAATTCGTTGTAACGCCATTTCTTTTTGCGTTGCGTCTATATCATTTCCTTTTAAATCTACCCCTTCAGATTTTTTAAATTCTTCAAGAAAATAATCGATAAGAGCTTCATCAAAATTATCCCCTCCTAAATGAGTATCTCCATTTGTAGAAATTACTTCAAAAACTCCATCTCCTAATTCAAGAATTGAAACATCAAATGTCCCTCCTCCTAAATCATATACTGCAATTTTTTGATTAACCTCTTTTTTATCTAAACCATATGCAAGTGCTGCTGCTGTTGGTTCATTAATAATCCGTTTTACATCAAGCCCAGCAATTTTACCAGCATCTTGTGTTGCTTGTCTTTGTGCATCGTTAAAATATGCAGGAACTGTAATTACTGCTTCAGTAACAGGTTCACCAAGAAAATCTTCTGCATCTTTTTTCAATTTCGCAAGAACAAGAGCTGAAATTTGAGCAGGTCGGTGTTGTTTCCCTTGAAACATTATTTCAGCTTCTCCTTTTTTACCTGAAACAACTTCAAAAGGCATAGTTGCAACTTCTTTTGAAACCTCTGAAAGATTATGTCCAATAAATCGTTTTGCTGAATAAATTGTATTTTTTGGATTCATAACTGCTTGTCGTTTTGCAGGATCTCCTACTAAAACTTCATTATCCTTAGATGCAACAATAGACGGAGTCGTTCGATTTCCCTCTGCATTTGTAATAATTACTGGTTCTCCTCCTTCCATTACCGCTACACATGAATTAGTTGTTCCTAGATCGATACCAATTATTTTTGACATAAGTTTTATAATTTAAAAATGTAAATATTTATCTCTATTTTTGCCTTTTAGCATAATCAATTATAAAGTGCTAAAAAATAAATGTAAAGAGTTTTTTAGCAGAAAGTTTAAAAGAGTGCTAAATTATTTTTCACACAAGATTCTTGTGATATTTTTTCCACATCGTTTATCATAAGGACTTCTATTTGTAAGATCTCCATATGGTTCTTTTGTTACTTTTTCACATCGTGGTTTTTGAAACTCTAGATTGTTAGCTTTTTTTTCCTCTATCGCCACATGATATGTATAAATAATAGGGTTGTTATTACTATCATTTTTTAATTTTATTGTTTCTCTATAACATAAAATATTTTCATTGTTCGCTTTATCTTCAATTGTTTTTGGATACCAATATTCAAATGAATGATTTACATAGTCTTTTTCTTTTTTTTCGAGTAATAAATAATCTTCGGTCTTTTCATTACAAGTAGCAGTCATTGCACATAGTGCTTTAAAATCTTTCTTTTCAAACAGAGTATTATACTTATCTGCAAATGCAGTAAATTTATTTTCTACTACAACCTGCATTTCTTCATTCATATTTTCAGGCATATCTTCATCTCCAATAAATACATCGGTATCTATTGTTCCATAATCCATTGTTAATGAATCTACAAAATTATCAGGATTAGAACTGACTACAGAAGTCGGTTCATTTTTTACTAAATCATCTGCAATTTTTTCAATTGAACTCTTTCCAGAAAATATAAACCATGCAGACCAAATCAATAAAACCGCTCCTCCACCAATAATCAATTTATTTTTCATATGTAAAATTTATAGTATATATATTGACAGTCTAGCATTTCTAAATTTCTAAAACTTCTCTCCTCCTCTATACCGAACAAAAGAAGTTGGAGTTTCCCACAGGGTAATTTCATATACTGGAATATTTTTTTCTTCTAATATATTCCAAGCAAGCTCTGCCATGTTTTCAGCACTTGGGTTCTCTAAATGATCGTTTATTAATTGATGATCCCAAATATCAACAATATTTTTTTTTACAACTTTTTTTAATACTGCGAAATCAAATGCCATTCCAGAACTTTTATGTTTTTCTTCTTTTTCAGCCTGAACAGTTACATGCATTTTATATGTATGCCCATGTAAATTTTCACATTTCCCTTCATAAAAAGGCAGATAATGTGCTGCATCAAATACGAATTCTTTTGTAACCAGAAAATAATTATTATTTTTAGAAATTGACATTTCAATAGTATATATAAAAAATAGTATTAAAATTCTATCACAACATCTCCATATTTAGAATTTATAAACTTAATTTTTAGTTTTTTTAAAATATTCAAAGTTTCCACATGCGGATGATTAAATGTATTTTCAGTTCCTGTTGTAATAATTGCTCGTTTTGGATTAACCGCTTTTAAAAAGTTTTCCGAAGAAGAAGACTTTGACCCATGATGTGCTATTTTTAAAATATCAGCAGATAAGTCTATTCCAGATAAGAGTAACTTAAGTTCTGTTTTTTGTTCTATATCACCAGTTAATAAAAGAGTGATTTTTTTATTATTTTTATTCATGAAATGCAGTTTTTGAACAATACAAAAGTCATTTCCCACTTCTTCTGTATCACGCGATGCATAAATAGACTCAAAAGGATAAAGAGTATCAAGTACGATATCTCCTATTTTTAAATTTTTACTTTTATCTGCAAAAATAATATTTATATTTTTTTGCTTGGCAATTGTAAAAATTTCTTTATATTTCGCATCATTTTTATCAACCCCAGTCAGCATAATATTTTTAATATGTAACTGTTTTAAAACTTCTAACCCTCCATAATAATGGTCAGAATCTGGATGGGTAATAATCCATAAATCTATAGTTTTATCAAAAAAAGGTCTGTAATCTGATAATTTATACAAAAAACTTTTATCATATCCTCCATCCCAAATAATTTCTACGCCTTCTTTTGTTTTTAAATAAAATGCATCACCTCTTGCAATTTGCATGAAGACTATTCCAGAAAAGTTTATTTTTTGATAAAGAGGTGTAAAAATATACATATAAAAAACATACCCAAAACTTATGCATAAAAAAAATATAGCAGAGATAATCATGCTATATTTAATTTTTGAAATTTTAAAATTGTGTATATTTTTTATATTTTTTATATTTTTACTCTTAAGAATATTTTGATGAGTCATAAAAATATTTTTAATTTATTTTATATATTTTTTATACACGCTTCACAATCTTGAACACTTGCATACCCTTCTTCATGAATTTTTTCTGCTAATTCCATTCCTCCCGATGCGACAATTCTTCCTCCACAAAACACATGAACATGTGTGGGTTTTACATATTTTAAAATAGTTTCAGAATGAGAAACTAAAATTACAGCATTTTCTTTATTTTTAGAAAATGTATTAATTCCTGCCGAAACCATTTTTAGTGCATCTACATCTAAACCAGAATCTATTTCGTCGAGAAATGCAAGTTTTGCACCAATAGTTAAAAGTGATGCAATTTCCATTTTTTTTCGTTCTCCTCCACTTGCCCCTACATTTAAGTCTCTGTCTATAAAATTTTCCGATAACCCAGAAGCCGACAAACTTTCCTTTAAGGATTTTTTAAATCTAAATAACGTTCGTTTATGTGCACTTGCTTTGTCGGAAGCACGCAATACTTCTTTTGCAGAAATCCCTTCCAATGCAGGTGCTGATTGATGCGATAAAAATATTCCCATTTGTGATCTTTCAAATGTTGGTTTTTCAGAAATTTCTTCTCCTAAAAATTTTATACTTCCATCTATTTGTTGATATTGAGATGAACCCAACAATACTTTTCCAAAGGTAGACTTTCCGCTCCCATTGACTCCTAAAATCAAATGAAACTCCCCTGCTTTCACATAAAAATCTATTCCACGCAAAATAGGAGTATTTCCTGAATCATCTGAAACCGATGCTTTTAAATGTTTTACCTGTAGCATTTTGTTTTACGGTTAAATTAATCGTCCGATTGCATTTTTTCAAATTGTTTCATAAATGCTTCATATTCATCAAGATTATACATATCAATTTCAAATCCTGTTAAATCTGTTGCAAGTCGAATATTTTGCCCTTTTTTCCCAATAGCCATTGCTCTATCTTCTTCTTCTACAAAAACTGCGACTCGTTTTTTCACAAATTTTCCAGATTCTTCATCTTTAAAATCTTCATCGTTTACAATAAACATTTTCCCAATTTTTGCAGGTTGCAATGCTCTTGTTAATAACTCAATTGGGTCGGCACTCCATTCAATAACATCTACTCTTTCCCCTGCAAGTTCTTCCATAACTGGTTGAATTCGTGCTCCTCTTTGCCCAATACATGCTCCTACCGGATCAACATTTTCATCATCAGAAAAAACTGCAATTTTTGAACGAAACCCTGCATCTCTTGCTACCGCTTTAATAACGACTTCTCCTGTTGCGATTTCAGGAATTTCAACTTCCATAATATGTTTTACAAGTGCTTTATGCGTTCGAGATAAAATAATTTGTGGACCTTTTGCCGATAAACCAACTCGATCTACATATAACCATAATCGTTTTCCTGGGAAATATCGTTCTTTTTTAATTCTATGTTTTTCTGCAAGCATAACGGTTGTCCCTTCTGTATCAACAAAAATATGATTTCCTTCAACTCGGTTAATACTCGCAATAACAACTGTTCCTTCTTTATCTTTAAATTTCTCGAATAAAGATTTTCGACTTGCTTCTTGGATTTTTTGTAAAATTACTTGTTTCGCACTTTGTGCAGCGATTCGACCATATCCTTCAGGAGTAGAATCAATATATAATTCATCTCCAACTTCAGCTTCTTCGTCATATGCTTTTGCTGATGTTTCGTCAATTTCAAGATTTTCATCAATAACATCTCCATCATCTACTACTTCTTTTAAAACATAAATTTTTGCCAATTCTGGAGAATTTTCATCTAATTCAACTTTTACCTCTAAATCTTTTGAACCAAAATCTCTTTTATATGCTGCTGCAAATGCACTTTTCACTGCCTCTAAAATAACCTCTTCATCAATACTTTTTTCCAATGCAATTTTTTTAATTGCAGATATAAATTGTTTAGGATCTACCATTATATATATGTTAAATAATAAAAAAAATAAGACATCTCTTACTTTTTGCTTGAGCATCTTACTATAATTCCGATGCTTTTCTTTTCTGCAAAAAAGGTATCAAATAAAATTGACTTCATCAATAGAATTTGCAAAACTGAATGCGTTATAGAAAAAAAACAAGATAACACGATGTAAACACGAGTCGCATTTGAAAGACAATGCAGTGGACACATCATTTTTTTCTTGAAAAAATTTTTAGCAATACTTTTAATATTATTTAATAATACAATATGGCACATAAGAAAGCAGGTGGTTCAACGAGTAATGGTCGAGACAGTAATAGTAAACGACGTGGTGTAAAGAAATTTGGAGGTGAATCGGTTATTGCAGGAAATATTATTATTCGACAACAAGGAAATAAATATTTTGCTGGAGCAAATGTAGGAACAGGAAAAGATTTCACACTTTTTGCACTTGTTGAAGGAAAAGTTGAATATTACCAAAAGAAACAAACAAAATTTGATGGTCGAGTATTCAAAGATCGATTTGTTCGAGTTATTCCAACTGAAGCATAGTTCAACTATCTAAATCTTATATATAAGATTTAGATAATATGTATACAATATGTATAATTCAAAAAACTTGTGAAAATTTAATTTTCACAAGTTTTTTTTCTGATATTCTTTATATGACATATGATATAATTCTTTTAAAACTTTTACATATAACTCTTTCAAATTCATCTTCATCATGAAAATAATTCAATATCTCACACTTTTATTTTTCTTTCTTCTCCCCTTTCATGCTTTAGCAGTTACATATATCAATAGTTTATTTTTTGATTTTACAAGTGCAGTTCCATTTTTTATAAGCGGATGGAAAGAAATAATTATTGCTTTTTTCTTTATAAATTCTGCTATTTGGATTTTTCATCATTTCAGAGAAACTCGAAAACAATTCGATTACATAGATGTTTTTATAATTTTATTTTCTCTGGTCGGGTTACTGATTGGAATTTGGAAATATGACCCCAGCACAGGAATAATGCCAACGATTTTAGGAATTAAATATGATTTCTTTTTTATTTGGTTATTGTTTTGCTTTAAACATTTACCATTATTTTCACAGAATAATTTTGTAGAAAAACTAAGAAATACCGTTTTATTTTCTGGAATTTTTGTTGTTGCATTTGCATATTTACAATATTTTTCAGATGCAAATTTTTTAATTCAATTTGGATATTTTGACGCACCCAGCGTAGACACAATTGAAAAACCCGCCAGTTTTTGCCAACTTCTTGAAAATACGAATAAATGTAGAATTCAGTCAACATTTGCAGGACCCATTCGTTTTGCAGGCTTTTTAGTGCTCCTTACAGGACTCTTAGCAACTTTTATTTTGCAAAAAAAACATGTTTTCCCAGCTCAATACAAACACTACAAAACATATCCTAAAACATTTACACTCATAAATTTTTTCTTATATGTATTCTATACCGCAATTTTAAGTAGTATTATATTCATTTTATATAAAACATTTTCGAGAGGTGCATGGATAGCAGAAATAATTGTTATTGCTTCCAGTATAATTATTTATTTTAATATAAAATTTACAAAGTTTTTTAAAATTATCTTATATATACTGGTTACAATTTTTACAGCTCTTATACTTTTTTTCAGCTATAAAATTTCTCAACACTATTCGCATAATTCAGACAACTCAAATCTTATTTCTTCTGTGTTTCGTGAAATAACTACACCTATAACTACATCAGAATATTACACAAAAATCCACACTATTTTCATAAGAGAAGGCTCTACAGGAAAGCATATTGAAGGAATTACAAAAAGCATAGAAATTATAACACTGCATCCCGAAGGACAAGGACTTGGCACAGCAGGACCAGCATCTACACTACAAGGAGTGGAAAATCAGCTTTTAAATGAAAATTGGTATCTTCAAATATTTACAGAATTAGGAGTTACAGGTGGAATACTATTTTTACTTTTCACATTTACTATAATTCTGCATTTAAAAAAAGAAAAATCTGAATACCTTCCTGTTGTTCTTGCTCTATTTACAATGGCACTTTTTACTCATTTATGGGAAGAATCAGCACTTGCATACATATTATTTGCAATACTCGGAATAGAACTAGAAAAGTATAAAACCATTTCTATACCAAAAACACAATAAGCTTGATATACTTTTAGCACATAATTTTACCCAATATTTAAAACATATTTCTTTATGCAATCACTTCATAACTTTTTATTCACACATAATAAAAAAAAGAATAACCTGCCCCCAAACCTTCAACGAGTAATTGTTGAAATAATGCGAGCAAGTAAATATGCAGAACACGCTATCCGAACAGAAGAAACTGGAAAAAGTGGAGAAACAAATATACAAGGCGAAGAACAACTCGCTCTTGATATTAAATGCGACCAAATTTTTTGTAATATTTTATCAGATTCAGAATTAATTGCTCAATTCGCATCAGAAGAGCAAGAACATGCTGTAAACATAAATGGAGAAGCAGGATTTTATTCTGTTGCTTTTGACCCTTTAGATGGTTCTTCACTTTTGGATACGAACGGATGCGTAGGAACAATTTTTGGAATTTGGGAAGGAAATGGATTTATTGGAAAATCTGGAAACGACTTAGTCGCAGCCGGATATATTCAATATGGGCCACGAACTACAGCTATGCTTTCGTTTGCAGGAAACACACATGAATTTACACTTTCAGAAATTGGAGAGTATCATTTATCAAAAGAAAATATTTCTGTACATGAAAATGCTAAAATTTTCGCAATGGGAAATTTACGCGCTTCAACAGAAAGACCTGAATATAAATCTGTACTTGATTATTTTTTAGAACAGAAAAAAACATTACGCTATGCAGGAGGAATGGTTCCCGATATAAATTCTATATTATGCAAAGAATCTGGAATTTTTACATATCCAAGCCATAGTGCGTATCCACAAGGAAAATTACGATTACTCTACGAATGTGCACCAATGGCATATATAATGAATAATGCAAATGCAAGTGCCGTAGATGAATTTGGGAAAAATATTTCCAACATAGCAATTACAGACCTCCACCAACGAACTTCTATTATTTTAGGAAGTACCAAAAGTGTAGAAAAAGTGATAGAAATCTTGAATAAATAAAAAATATTAACACAACTCTTTAATTAAAAAAAACATGGCTCTTCAAATAGGTATTGTCGGACTTCCAAACGTAGGAAAATCAACACTTTTTAACGCAATCACAAAATCATCGCAAGCTGCTGCAGAAAATTTCCCATTTTGTACAATAGACCCAAATGTGGGAATGGTAGAAGTTCCAGACACACGAATTGACCAATTAACAGAAATTGTACAACCTGTAAAAGTTGTAAAATCTACAATTGAATTTGTTGATATTGCAGGACTTGTAAAAGGTGCAAGTGACGGCGAAGGACTTGGAAACAAATTTCTCGCAAATATTCGAGACTGTGACGCCATTGCAATGGTTGTTCGATTTTTTGAAGACGGAAATGTTCACCATGTCGAAGGAAAAGTAGACCCAAAAGACGACAAAGAAGTCATTGAATTAGAGCTTATTATGGCTGATATTCAAACGGTTGAAAAAGCAAGCCACAAAGCAAACAAAGATTCAAGAGGCGGATCAAATCAAAAAGAAGGGAAAATTAGAAAAGAATTATGCGACAGACTTTTACCTTTCCTAGAATCTGGAAAATCTGCACGAGATTTTGAAATAATAGAAGAAGAAGAAGAACTGGCTATAAAATCTCTTCATTTATTAACACGAAAACCTCAGCTCTATATTGTAAATTTATCAGAAGAAGAATTTGTAGACTTTTCAGAGAGTGATGCACGAAAAAAACTAGATATTTCGGCAGATGCTGTACTCGTTCCAATTTGTGCAAAAACTGAATGTGATTTAATAGATTTTAACGAAGAAGAAACCGCAGAAATGATGGAAGCAATGGGAATGAAAGAAAGCGGACTCGATGCGTTAATCCGAAGTGCATTTACACTTCTTAAACTGGAAAGCTATTTTACCGCTGGAGTACAAGAAGTACGCGCATGGACAATCAAAAAAGGATCAACTGCTCCACAAGCTGCAGGAGTAATTCATACCGATTTTGCGAAAAAATTTATTAAAGGAGAAGTCTGCTCTGTAGAAGATTTTGTAAAATATAACGGTTGGGCAGGAGTAAAAGAAAACGGAGCCTTACGACTTGAAGGAAAAGAAGCAATTATTCATGATGGAGATGTCTGTATGTGGAAAATTGGAGGATAATTATTATTTAAAACTGTACTTGCTCAATGCTACATATTCACAATATTTCAAAATCTTATGGTATAAAACCTCTGTTTTCAGAGGTATCTTTTACCGTAGGTGAAAAAGAAAAAATTGGAATTATTGGACGAAATGGATACGGAAAAAGTACTCTTTTCAATATTATTACCGGTGAAGAATTACCCGACAGCGGAACACTTGATATCCCAGACTGGTACTCAATTCGAAAACTCGAACAGCATTTACGATTCGAAAAAAATACTCTTCTCGATCAAGTTGCTTTTGGATTACCACAACACGAAAAAGAAGAAATTTGGAGAGCAAAATCCATTTTAATGGGACTAGGATTTCAAGAAGAAGATTTTACAAAAAGTCCTTTTGATTTTTCAAGCGGGTATCAAATTAGAATCCGACTTGCACAAGCACTTGTTTCTCAATGCGAATTATTGTTACTCGATGAACCAACAAATTATTTAGATATCGTTTCATTACGATGGTTAAGCCAGTTTTTACGAAATTGGGAAAAATCATTTTTACTCATTACTCATGATATTGGGTTTATGGAATCGGTAGTCACCCATAGTGCGATTATTCATAGAGGAAAAATTCGAAAAATGAAAGGAACACCTTCTAAACTTTTAAACCAAATAGAAAAAGATGAAGATGTATATGAAAAAACACGACTTGGTGATGCAAAAAAACAAGCTAAAACAGAGCATTTTATAAAAAATTTTCGTGCAGGAGCACGGTCAGCAGGATTAGTACAAAGCCGAATAAAAATGTTAGACAAACAAGAAAAAAAAGAGAAACTTGAAAAATTACCTCAAATTAAATTCAATTTTCCTGCGACACAATTCAATGGAGATTTTTTAATGGAAGCTCATAATATTGATTTTGGATACACTTCAGAAGAATTACTTATAAAAAAATTAAATTTTTCCATTAATGCAAATGATAGAATCGCTATTATTGGGCGAAATGGAAAAGGAAAATCTACCCTTCTTCGATTATTATCAGAGGCAGAAAAACCACTTTCTGGACATTTTAAAAAATATCATACATTAACTCGAGGATATTTTGGACAAGAAGCTGAAAATACTATCTGGAACGAAGAAACAATTTTATCAGAATTTTTTAGTGTAAAAAATATTAAAGAAACACAAGCTCGAAACATTGGTGCATCGCTTTTGTTTACTGGAAACGATATTAAAAAGAAAATTTCTCAACTTTCTGGAGGAGAACGAGCGAGAGTTCGCCTCGGAAAGTTAATGCTAAAAAAACATCATTTACTATTACTTGATGAACCCACAAATCATCTTGATATTGAATCGGTACAACGACTTATAGAATCGCTAGAAAAATTTGAAGGATCGCTTGTTATTATTAGCCATGATGAACGATTACTTTCACGTGTTGCAAATAAACTTATTGTTTTTGACCACGATGAAATTTCTGTATTACATGGAGGATACAAAGAATTTTTAGAAAAAGGCGGTTGGGGTGATGATATTGATATTAACGGTGGAAAAGAAAAAAATAATGAAGAAGACGAAAACTCTGCAAAAAATAAATTTAAAAACAGAAAAGAAAATCAAAAACGACATCGGCAAGTTATTTCTCAACAAAAAAATAAAGAAGATATAAATAAAGAAAAAAGAAAAACTATAGAAAAATTATCATTTAAACTCCACAAAGCTATTCGAAATGCAGACTCCCCTCTTGTAGCAAAAATTGGAAAAGAAATAAAAAAACACGAAGAAGAAATAATACAAAACGAAACAGAAATAGAAAATTTAATTTTAGAAGAATTAGAGTTAGAAGAAATTTTAGAAATTTAGAAATAGTAAAAAAATTTAAACATTTAAAAACCTAAAAATATCTTATGAAATATCCATTTTCAGTAAACACAGGAGCCACAGAAGATTCTGACAAAACAACTATTTTAGAAGGATTCATTTTTGAACGAACAGACGAACCCACTGTTTTATGCTTACACGGAAACCAAGAAACAGATTCACAAAAAGACATGCATGTATTCGCAAATGCCTTACTTTCAAAAAAACTTTCAAGTGTTACTTTTGATTTTTCTGGATTTGGAAGCAGTACCGGAGAATTTAAAAATTCAACACTCAATAAACGATTCGAAGAAGCAAAAGATATTTCTCCATTTTTAAACCCAGAAGCTCCACTTGTAATTTGTGCAACGGGAACAAATGCTATTCCAGCAATTAAACTTACAGAATTTTATAATATTAAAACATTAATTTTATTTGCTCCAAATGTAGAAAATCAAAAACAAGACGAAGAAGAAAATAAAAACTATTTAAGTACTATTTTTGAAGAATTAAATATAACAAAACATATAGAAAATTTTACTGGGAATTTACTTATTATCAAAGGAAAAAATGATAGAATAGCAGATAAACCAGTAACAAATTTATATGTAAATGCATTTACTAATACATATAAAAAAGAACTGTTAGTTATTCCAAATGCTGGGCATAATATTCACAAATTTTCAAAAGATAACACAGATGCTTTTAAATTAATGATGAGTAAGGTTGAGAAAGTTTTGTAAATTTATTGGAATAAAAAAATGGATAAACACGAAACACGAAAAAAATTTCAAGCAATACGAAAAAATATTACTACAGAAAAGAAATATATATATTCTGAAATAATAACCGAAAAACTGTACAATACTATAAAAATCTATAGTAAAAAGAGTAGAAATAATAAAACACTTAATATTTGTTTATTTGCAGCTACAAAAAATGAGCCAAATATTACAAATTTACTCACACTCTTTCGACAAGAAATTTTGGAAAATAAAATCAATTTTTATTTTCCAAAATGTGAACAGCATAAAAATAGCCCTGAAAATAATATGAATTTTTATGCAGTAAAAAAAATTTCAGATTTAGACTATTTAGATTCTAAATTTCATATATTAGAACCAAATAAAAATTGTACAATTTTAGAGATACAAAACACGCAAATAGATATATTTATCATTCCCGCAGTAAGCATAGACCAAAATAATAATAGAATTGGAATGGGAGCAGGATTTTATGACCGATATTTTAATACATATTTCACACTGCATAATAAAAAAAACAGTACAATAATTTGCACTGTTTTTTCTGAACAAATTTCAAACACGCTTTTTACAAAATTTATAGAAAAATTTGATATTCCAGCGGACAGTGTTGTAAGTGAAAAATAAATTTGTTAAGCTAAGCATAACGTTTTATTTATATAAAAAATTATGACGGATCAAAATTATTCAGCAGATAATATTCAAGTTTTAGAAGGGCTTGAAGCTGTGCGAAAAAGACCAGGTATGTATATTGGTTCAACAGATGAAAGAGGATTACATCACCTTTTATGGGAAATTGTAGATAATTCAATAGATGAAGCTATGGCCGGATATTGTAATAAAATTTTAATTACATTTCAAGCTGATGGTGGAATTACAGTACTTGATAATGGGCGAGGTATTCCTGTCGATAAACATTCAAAAACGGGAAAATCTGCACTTGAAACAGTTTTAACTGTATTACATGCTGGTGGGAAATTTGGAGGCGGAGGATATAAAGTTTCTGGAGGATTACATGGAGTGGGGTCAAGTGTGGTAAATGCACTGTCTACAACATTAAAAGCAAAAGTATTTCGAGATAACAAAATATGGGAACAAAGTTATACAATCGGAAAACCAAACGGAGAAATTAAAGAAACTGGAAAATGTAATAAAACAGGAACAGAAATTACATATTATCCAGATGATACAATATTTGAAACACTGGAATACAATCTAGAAACTGTATATACACGAATTCGACAACAAGCATATTTAACAAAAGGAATAGAGCTTTCTATTGTTGATGAACGAAAAAATCATGAAAAATCTAAATATCGATTTTATTTTGAAGGAGGAGTTGCTGCCTATGTTCGGCATATAAATGAACCAAAAACGACTATTTCTGAAATAATTTCAACAGAAACTGTAGAAGATGACGTATCGGTAGAAGTTGCATTACAATATACAGATGCGTATACCGATACAATTTTAACATTTACAAATAATATTTATACATCAGAAGGTGGAACACATCTTGCTGGATTTAGAATGGCTTTAACAAAAACCATAAATGCATATGCACGAGAACACGGAATATTAAAAGAAAAAGAAGATAATTTAACAGCCGACGATGTAAAAGAAGGAATGACTGCAATTATATCGGTTAAAGTTCCAGAACCTCAATTTGAAGGGCAAACGAAATCGAAACTTGGAAATAGTGAAGTTCGTGGAATTGTAAACAGAGCATTTTCTAAAGAATTTTCAGCATATTTAGAAGAAAACCCAAAAGATGCAAAACTTGTTATTGGAAAATGTCTTTTAGCGTCTCGAGCACGACTTGCAGCGCGTGCTGCCAGAGACACAGTAATTCGAAAAGGTGCACTCGAAGGACTTACACTACCCGGTAAACTTGCCGATTGTTCATCTAAAAATCCATCAGAATCAGAAATTTATATTGTAGAGGGAGATTCAGCCGGTGGTTCTGCAAAACAAGGAAGAAATAGACGAACACAAGCAATTCTTCCATTAAAAGGGAAAATTTTAAATACAGAACAAGCACGACTCGATAAAATATTAGCCAATAAAGAAGTTCGAAGTTTAATTGTTGCATTAGGAGTTGGAATTGGAGAGCAATTTGATATTGCGAAATTGAGATATCATAAAATTGTAGTCATGACCGATGCCGATGTAGATGGTTTACATATTCGAACCTTGATAATGACCCTATTTTATAGATATTTTAAACCGGTAATTGAAGGAGGATTTTTATATATTGCAAATCCCCCGCTGTTTAAATTAACAAAAGGAAAACAAGCAAAATATGCATATTCAGATGAAGAAAAAGATGAAATTATTTTATCATGGGGAGGTTCATTAGATCTTAATAATAAAAATAACCCTGATGATACTTCAGCAGTAGACAACGAAAAACTAGAAGAAATAGTTAAAAAAGTAAATATTGGAGTTCAGAGATATAAGGGGTTAGGGGAAATGAACCCAGAGCAACTATGGGAAACAACAATGGATCCAGAAAAACGAACAATGTTTCATGTAACAATTAATGACGCCGAAGCTGCTGATGCAATATTTGACACATTAATGGGATCAGAGGTTTTCCCCCGAAGAAAATTTATTCAAGCACATGCGAAAGACGCAGAAAATATAGACGTATAAAAAAATTTAATATAACAAAAATACTATGAAAATTATGAAAATAACAAATAAAACACTTATTACAAGCCTTGCACTTATTTCAGTATTTACACTTGCTGGATGTTCAGATGATGAAAAATATACAGATACGAATCCAACTGAAACGGTTGCACCAACTCTTACACCAGAAGAACAAAAAGTAGTTAATGAATATATTAAACCAACTACAAACGCACAAGGAAAAAAAGTTGAAGCAGTAGACCCTTTAGTTCAGTTGTTAAGTAATTAATTTTTCATTTATATTTTTTATAAAACAAATGCAAAAAATTAAATACCACCTAGAAAAAGAATTAAAAGAATTTGTTGAAAACACAAAAGCAAAAAAAGTAATTATTGGAATTTCTGGAGGAATTGATTCTGCTGTAACTTTAGCAATTGCAGTGCATGCACTTGGAAAAGAAAATATTTTTGCATTACTCCTCCCCTATAAACTTGGGGAGATTTCGTCGCATAAAAATTTAAAAGATGCAGAAAAAATTTGTGAAAAGTGTGAAGTTGAATATAAAAAAATTGAATTAGATAATTTTGTAACACCATATCTTGATATTGAAAGTTTAGATATTACAAACTCAGATAATTTATTACTATTAGGAAACACCCTTGCTAGAATTCGAATGACAATATTGTTTGCACATGCGAATAAATTAAATGGAATCGTTTTGGGAACATGTAATTTAACAGAAGTTTTACTGGGCTATGAAACAAAATTTGGAGATGGAGCCGCTGATGTATCTGTAATTGGGAATTTATGGAAGCGAGAAGTTTATGAATTAGGAAAATTATACAAATTACCAGAATCTTTTCTTACAAAAAAACCATCAGCAGAATTATATGAAAATCAATCAGATGAAGAAGAAATGGGATTTTCTTACGATGATGCAGAAATCGTTTTAAAAAATATTACAGATAAAAATACGACAATATTAAACAATATAAATAATATAGATAGTATAGATCAAGATATTATAGAAAAAATATATAATATGTATAAGAATTCTGAACATAAAAGAATTCTGTTACCTACTCTTTTAACAGAAAAATAAATTTTATAATAAGTACTCATGCAAAAAAAATCACCTTTATCTTCGTATATAAAACCAGCATTTTTTACAGTACTTATTCTAAGTGTTCTGTTGATAATTTCATTTTTTGTACAAAATGATTTAGCCGATATTACAGAAATTACAAAAAATACAGAAATAAGTAGTAATGAAAAAATACAATTTAATAATGCTATAGAATTAAATAATTTTGAATATTTTAATTCTATTGCAACAACCTCAAATATTCCTCTTATAGAGGAATTTACAAAATATAAAAATAAAATAGATATTCAAACTGAAATAAAATCAGAATATCTTTTCTTTTCTTTTTTAGGATTAAAACCACATAGCTCTATTCTTCATAATGTTTATGGTTCATATTCAAAAAATACTCAACAAATAGAAATATTTCCTCCCCTTGCCTTTTCCATTATTAATTTTAATAAAAATACATCAAGCATTACGCTTAAAAATATATCAAAGACTATTATTCCCGCAGATAAAACGTTAATTTTATTACCAAAAAATATTAAAATACAGTCTGATAATTTAAATATTTTACTTCCAAATGAATCAAAAAAATATTTCATTACACAAGCAATAGAAGAAAGAGAAGAAATAGAAGAAATAGAAGATACGAAATTTATAGAAAGTGTGAACTATGGATATAAAGCAAAAGTTATGACTTATAAATAGTATAAAAATCTAAAATTTATAAGAACCCTATGCAACAAACTCTTACATCATACTTCAGAGTCCTATTATCTTTAGTACTTACTTCAAATTTTTTTCCAAGTAAAATTTTTATTGGAGCATTTTTTACTAAAATGTATTGAATATGCTTTCAAATTTTTTTACAATTGCATATAAAAAATATTATTAAACATCATTTACACTATTTACAATGGATAACCATTCTCACTCTCATCAGTCAACCAATAAGAAATTTTTATTTTTCAGCCTCATTATTTCTATTTTTTTAGCACTTGCTAAATCAATAGTAGGATTTTTAATTGGATCTCCTGCATTAATGGCTTCCAGCATAGATAGTATTATGGACTCCATTTCAACCTCAATAAACAGATTTATTTTAAATATTTCAAGTCAACCTGCCGATTTCGACCACCCCTTTGGACATGGAAAATTTGAAGCATTTTCTGGATTATTACAGGCAATGTTTATTACCATTATTTCTTTTTTATTATTAATATATTCTGTTCTCGATATTTTTAATATTCAGAATCAAAGAAGTAATAATGTAAATGTAAACGATTCAAGTGATTTTCTAATTTTTCATAATTTTCAAATAATCGGAATTCTTATTGTTATCGTTTCAATTATAAGCCCACTTGTTCTCTCATATTATATGAAGAAACAAGCAAAGAAATCTAAATCGCTAATTCTAGAAGCAGAACATGCACATTTATTTTCAGATGGAATAATGAATACAGGAGTACTATTAGGACTTATTTCTTCATATATATTTAATATTTATTGGATTGATAGCGTTATCGGAATACTCATTTCATTATGGCTTATTTGGAATATAAAAGATCTCCTTATAGAAAGTTTTAATGTGCTTACTGATAAAAAACTTTCTTGCAAAATTATCAAAAAAATTACAAATATTTTACATAACGAAAAAATTAATACCGATAAAAAAAGCATAAAAGGGTGGCACGATTTACAAACTCGACGATCTGGAAGTGAGTACCACATAAACATTCACCTTGAGTTTGAAGATACAACATCATTAATATCAGCTCATGAACAATCTGATATTATAGAAGAAAAAATTAAAAATATATTTCCAAATGCTGTAATTTTAACACATTTTGATTTACACTCAGAATATTTACCTTCACACACATGCATGAAATAAAAATTGACGGAATTAAGCAAAATCACACTCTATCAGAAGAAGAAGTCGAACTTTCTATGGATATTTTTGAAGCTGATAATACTATTTTTGTACTTATTCCTTTGGCAGGGATCAGTATCGAACAAATAAAAATTCAACTTTCAAAAGATGTTTTAACAATTTCTGGAACACGCGAAATTCCAGACGATATTAAAGGGTATCATGCAAAAAAATATTTTATAGAAGAGTGTCACTGGGGGAAATTTTCCAGAAGTATAGTTCTTCCTGAAATTGTAGAATCTGCAAATATTCGTGCAAGCGAACATAATGGAATTTTAAAAATCATTATTCCAAAAACAAAAAAAGTAGATGAAAAACAAATTCACGTACAACAACAAAATATTTAATTGATCTTGTAAAGATGCTTGATAATACATCACAAAAAATATATGGATTTGCTCTTAAAAAATTAGGAGCAAATGATATTCCAGAAAAACAATTAACAGAAAAATTAAGAGAAAAATTTATTACAAAAGCAAAAGAACAAGACCTCGAAAAAATACAAGAAATATCAGATAAAATTTTTGAAATTATAGAACTATTAAAATCTCAAAAATATATAGATGATATTCGTTTTTGTGAAAATTTTATTCGATGGCGAAAAGAAGCAATGCCACGCGGGAAATATATGATTATTCAAGAGTTGATCCGAAAAAAAATTAATAATGAAACCGCAACTGAACTTTGCGATAAACATATTTCTTACAATGATGAACTAAAAATGTGCAATATATTATTCATAAAAAAATACGAAACATTACAACAAAAATATCACGCAAATACAGAATATAGCAGTAATGAAATTCAAAATATAATAAAACAAAAACTGTTCTCTTTCTTAGCCGGAAAACAGTTTTCTTATGCACTTATAACAGAGATTTGGGATAAGAAAAAGTAGTATTTTTACACTATTTTAGAAAAATAAACGAATAGTTCTATAGATTTTATACAAATAACATGAGACACTAGAGTTATAAAATTATTCTGTTTTATTCTCAAAACGATATACAAAAGAAAAAAAGACTTATTTGAGAATAAACAAAGATACAACAGCACCAAATACAAGAAAATTTAAAATTATAATAATATCTATATAAATATATAGAAGTAGTAATTTACACGCGTTAAACTATACTCGTGTTTGTTATTTGTAATGTTTTACAAAAAGAATAATTCATAATTATATTATATTATTTTATTTTACACTAAAAATTATGGACAAACTCAGCGGATGGATCAATAAGATCACAAAAGGAAATAATAATTCCGATACAGAAAGTAAATCAGTAGTACCGAAAACAGAAACGAAATCTAATAATAACGGAGATGGAGCATCGAAATTTGGAGGTGTTCCAAAGGGACAAAAGCGACCAGACCGTTCTAAAAACACAAATACACCAAAGCCACGATCGAATAATAATAGAAACAAAAACCCTCATAACAGAAATAATAAAAATTCTAATAACCGAGGGCATCAAAAACCTGCATTAGATAAAAATGGGAAACCTGAAATTAATGTTGGACGATTAAAATTTGAACGAAAAAAAGCAACAATTCCTTCTGCAAAAGTAAAACGAAATTCCACTGCATCGTATCCAGCAACTCGAAACCAAAGACCTCGACCAATGCTTGGAAATGTTTATCGTCAAGAATCTTCTGTTACCTTTCCAATGTATGAAAAATTACCAGAAGGAAGCCCAATGCGAATTATTCCACTTGGTGGATTAAATGAAGTTGGAAAAAATTCTATGGCATTAGAGTATGAAAAAGATTTACTTCTTATTGATATTGGACTTCAATTTCCAGAAGAAAACATGCCTGGAGTCGATTATGTAATTCCAGATTTATCATATGTTTTAGATAAAACAGAACATTTAAAAGGTTTATTAATTACTCACGGACATTTAGATCATATTGGTGCTATTCATCATTATATTGAACAACTTGGATTTCCAACAATTTATGCAACAGGTTTAACTCGAGCACTTATTGAAAAACGACTAGAAGAACATGATTTAAAAGACAAAGTAAAAATCGTAACAATTAATCCAGATCGAGAAGATGTTCGATTTCAACTTGGTAAATTTACAATTGATTATTTTCGAGTAAGTCATTCTATTCCAGATGCAACTGCTATTTTTATTAAAACAGATGCAGGTTCTATGGTTCATACAGGAGATTTTAAATTTGATTTTACTCCTGTAGACGGAATGCATTGTGATTATGCAAAAATGTCTCGACTTGCTGCCGAAGGAGTAGATTTAACATTTTGTGATTCAACAAATGCTTTGAAAGATGGATATTGCCCATCAGAGAAAAAAATTGAACAAAATATTGAGCAACTCTTTACAGAGTGCGAAGGGAAACGAATTATTATGGCAACATTTGCCAGTTCTATTGGAAGACATCAAGCTATTATAAATGCTGCTGTTAAACATGGGCGAAAAATATTTTTAGGAGGACGATCAATGAATGACAATGTTAAAATTGCTCATGATTTAAATATTTTAACAGTTCCACAATCGGCTATTCGAAAATTAAGTAAATCTGTTGAAGATTATAGACCAGAAGAAGTCTTAATTTTAACAACAGGATCACAAGGTGAACCATTTGCAGCCCTTTCACGAATCTCACGAGATGAACATCCACATGTAAAAATTACAAGCGATGATATTATTGCATTTTCTTCTTCTCCAATTCCTGGAAATGAACGAGGATTATATACCGTAATTGATGCTATTTACCGAAAAGGTGCAAAAATAATTACAAAAGCTGATACTGATATTCATGCCTCAGGACATGGTTTCCGAGGAGATATTACAATGATGCATACATTATTAAGATCAAAATATGTCGTTCCAATTCACGGAGAATATTTTATGAGAATGGCACACAGATCTCTTGCAATTAACGATTTAGGATACGAAGAAAGAAATGTAATTATGCTAGAAAATGGTGGAATTATTGAAATTCGAGATGGAGTTGCACGAAGAGCAAAAGAAAAATTAGATCAAAAACTAATTTTTACAGATGGAAAACCACATGCAGATATTCAAGAAGCGCAAATTCATGAAAGAATTGCATTATCTGAATCTGGAATCATTACTGTTTTACTAGAACTTGACAAAACGACAAAACAGTTGAAAAAATCTCCCAAATTATACTCTGAAGGATTTTTAGAAAATGCAAATGTGAATGGTGTAATTATTGACACAGTAAAAACAACTTTTTCAAAATTACATCAAAAATTTGGTGCTGAAAAACTTTCAGAAAAAATTATTACTGAAGATATCGCATACGAAATAAAATTAGAAATGTTACGAGAAATTGCACGAGAACCAGTAATTCAAGTAATAGTTACCTTAAATTAATAAGTAAATAGAGACTGTAACGCGTAAAAAATCCCTCTTGTATTAAATTACATAAGAGGGATTTTTAAGATAAATCAATAAAAATTTTTATTTTTTCTTTACTTTTTACTCCTGCTGAAATTTCTACACTCGACGATAAATCTATTCCATCAGCCCCAGAAAGTGATAAAATCTCATATTTATTTTCTGCAGTAATTCCTCCGGCTATAAATAATTTTTGATGCAACGAAATATGCGAACGCAAATATGGCAAGATATTTTTACACACCTGCTTCCCACTTCCGCCATATTCATTTTTTACCGTGCTAAAAGCATCAACTAAAATAGTTTCAACCATAGAATATGCTGACATATTTTCTATATCTGCAATATTTTGAACTCGAAATACTTTCCAAATTTTTATATCACTTTTCAATTTATTAATTTTCTTTTGAAGATTTAAACAAAAAATTGGAGTTTCAAAATCATTATCTCCATGTAATTGAAAGACATCAAGAAAATCATATTTTTCAAAAATATCTGTTTGATTTAAATTTTCATTTACAAACACTCCCACAAACTTAACTCTTTTAGAAGCATTTGTAGAACTATTTTTAGATTTTTTTTCATATATACTTCTTACTTTTTCTACTATTTTTTTTGCATTTTCAGGTGAAATATATCGTACTGATTTTTCAAAAAATACAAACCCTAAATATTCTGGTTTTGTTTCAGAAAAAGACAAAACCATTTCAGCATCATTAAGAGTTGTAATTCCGCAAATTTTTAGTAAATGATTCATATATTTTTTATAATTCTTCTGCTCTATTCTTTGCAGAAATCATTCCCCCTTGAAACACTTCAGACAAACCTTTTTCTTCAAAATATTCCAGTGCGGCAGCTGTTGTACCACCTTTTGATGTAACTTTTTTTCGCAAACTTGCAAAATCATCAGTATTATTCTCTAGTGCTTTTTCTGCTAAAAACCCTGCACCTAAAAGTGTGTGCAATGCTATATTTTCCGATTCAGTTTTTGTAAAACCAAATTTTGCACCCTGTTCTGCCATAGATTCCAGAAGCCTAAAAAAATATGCTGGACCACTTCCAGAAAGTGCGGTAATTGCATTTATTTTTTCTTCTGTTTCACATCTCACCGCAAGACCGAAACAATTCATCATTTTTTCAATCAAAACAACATCATCAGAAGATTTTCCCACCTCATTAGATATGAAGTATCCAGAAACACCTTTTCCTACCAACAACGGCGTATTAGGCATAACTCGTACTACAGAACTAATTCCTGAGTTTTCTTGAATATCCGAAACAGGAATTCCTGCTGCAATAGAAAGCAAAATTACTCCATTTTTAAATAAATTTTTATTTTTCCATGTTTGCAATAAATCACGAAGAGGCTGAGGTTTCGTTGCTAAAATAATAATATCTGCAAAAGGAATAAGCTCTTCAACATCTATAGAAGTCTTACAATTTTGTGCTTCAAAAAAATCTAAACTTGCTTGCCAATTATCACTCACTAAAAAAGAATCTGGGGTAATAAATTTTTGAAAAAGCAATGCTTTCCCAATAGCACTTCCCATATTTCCAGATCCAATTAATAATATTTTTTTATTTGTCATATATTTTACTTGTTATATTTAATATATTTTATTTATTTTCTAATATTTCCATTCCCAACAATTATATATTTTGTTGAAGTCAAAGCTTCCAATGCGAAAGGACCTCGAGCATGTAATTTTTGTGTAGAAATTCCTATTTCAGCACCTAAACCAAATTGTGCTCCATCTGAAAATGCGGTTGAAGCATTGTGATATACACAAGCCGCATCTACTTCTTGTAAAAATTTATCAGCATTCTCTAGATTTTCAGTTACGATACTTTCAGAATGCCCCAAAGAATATGTTTGAATATGCTGAAGAGCTTCTTCAATACCATCAACAATATGCAAAGTAATCGTAGAGCTTAAATATTCTGTTGCAAACAATTCATCAAGAGCTTCAACTGTTATTTCAGAAAGTTCTGATGGCCTATTTATTTTTACATTCACTTTTTCCAATTCTGGAATAAGATATTCTAAAAATTTATCAGCAATATTTGCATGAATTAAAACAGTATCAAGAGCATTACACACAGAAACTCTTCTTGTTTTTTCATTTATAATAATATTTTTTGCCATTTCAAAATCTGCACTTTCATCTATAAATGTATGTACAACACTCGCACCTGTTTCAATTACGGGAACCAGAGAATTTTCCGATACAAATTTTATTAACCCCTTCCCTCCTCTTGGAATTAATAAATCTATTTTTCCTTTTGCTTTTAATAATTCTGCAGTGTCTTCGCGCGTAGCATTTTCTATTAATTGCACTGCATATTTTAAACCATATACTGTTAAAACTTCTTGAAAGATTTTTGCTAAAACTTGGTTTGAAAATTCTGCTTCTTTTCCTCCTTTTAAAATAATTGCATTACCACTTTTAAATGCTAATACACCTGCATCAATTGTAACATTTGGTCGAGATTCATAAATCATAGCGATAACCCCAAGAGGAACTCTTATTTTTTTTATAATAAGCCCAGAATCCATCTTTTGCGAAGAAATTTCTTCTCCTACAAAATCATGTAATTTTACAACATTTTTAATTTCATTTGCAATGCCCAATATTCTATCTTTTGTTAATAACAATCTATCTATCATATTTACATTTTCAGTATTATTTTTTTCAAAATTATGAATATCTTTTTTATTTTCCTCTAAGATTGCATCAGAATTTTCTACTAATTTTTCTGCAACTTTTAGCAAGATCTCATTTTTTTCAGTTGTTGAAAGTTTTGCCATTTTTCGTGATGCACTTTTTGCATTATCAAATATTTCTGTAAAATTTCGCATAAAAAACATCGTAATAAAATATTATACCTCTACATCTCTCATTACATCATTCTCTCTACCAGCCAAAACAGCGCAACACAAATAGTTATAGCCGAAAAAATATTTAAAATAATATTTCCATATTTTTGATTTCTTACTATCCAAATTATTGGAAATGCTATCATAATAATAAATAATTGCCCAAGTTCAACTCCAATATTCATTGAAATAAGCGGGATAAGATAATTTGCACTATCAATATTTAAATCAGAAAATGCTCCTGCAAAACCAAGACCATGAAATAAGCCAAAAATAAAAATAGTTGCGGCATGAAAATAAAGAGAAGAATTTTGATTATTTTGACTCTTTACATAATTCAAATAAATTGCCGTACATGTTGTTATAACTATAGATAAAGCAATAATAGGTTCAACAATTTTAGATGACAATGTAACAATATTTAACCCTGATAAAATAATTGTAATAGTATGAGAGAGTGTAAAAATTGAAATAAGAATTAATATTTTACGAAATACAAATGGAAATAATAACAAAGAGATTACAAATAATATATGATCTGTACCACTTAAAATATGCTCTATCCCAATTATAATATATGTTTTCAGAGTAGTTCCTAATGATTCAGCTCCATTTTTCCCATTTCCCCCATTTTGCTGATATTTTAGTTTTAATACATTTTCCAAAAATATATTTTTTTCAGGTTGTGATAAATTTTGATATTTAGGATTTTCTTTTAATGCACGCTCTGTTAACTCATTTAATTTATTAGAATTTTCAAGTGTTTTCCCTGCTTCTAAATCTAAATACTCTTGAGATGGAGACATTACATCAAAACTAGAATCATATAATTTATTCTTTTCTTCCTCTAGTTTTTTAAAATATTCTTCCAATGAATACCCATATTTTTCTGTAAAAAATACATCCAACTCTTCATCGGTAACATTTGGATTCTTCTCTATAAAATCTACAACTTCTTGTGGAAAAAGTGCATGTGCAGAAGAGATAGAGGAAGAGAGAAAAAAAGAAGAGAAGAATGCAATACATATTGCAAACATAACTCCCCATACCGAATAAAATATTTTTAAAATTTTTATATTCATAGTCTTATACTTGTTAAATCTATAGAAAAATTTTTAATTACTACACACTAGTTTTAATAAAAATCATAGTAAAAATATCAGTTTTTTGCGTATTTATTAAGTGATAATCAAATAATTCTCTTGCTATTTTATTAAAGAATTATGATAATAAAAAAGACTTACAGTTATATGTCATTTTCAAGGCGCCATCGTCTAGGGGTTAGGACACAGGATTCTCATTCCTGTAACTGGGGTTCGATTCCCCATGGCGCTACCACGAATGCAAATTCCCAATTTTATTAATTTATTTTTCATAAATACCATGCCAATTATTAAATCTTCTAAAAAAAGAAACAAACAAGCAAAAGTTCGAGCAGAACGAAATAAACCAGTTAAATCTCGATTTTTGACAATGGTTAAAAATATTATTGCTTGGGCAACAGAAGGAAATAAAGAAAAAGTTATAACACATTTCGATGAAGCACAAAAAGCTGTTGATATGGCTGCAAAGAAAAATATTATTCATAAAAACAAAGCCGCTCGAGCTAAATCTCAACTTGCAGCAGCGAAAAAATCAGTAGAAGCGTAATCCTCTTCCCTATTACTAACCATAAACCTATGAATTATCTTCAAGGCGCTATTCATGAATTAAAAAATGTTACATGGCCAACAGAAAAAGAAGTTATACGACTTACTAAGATAACACTTTCGTTTTTAGTATTATTTACACTTCTATTCTTTTTCACCGATTCAATTCTCAGTGGAGCATTTTCTACTTTATACGCAAGTATAAATATATAAGAATTAATAATATCATACCGAATAATATGACAGATATCACTGAAAATTTAAACAACGTAGATCAAGAAACAGGGGAAATTTTAGAAGATACTCCTGTTACAAAATCAGAATCAGTAGACTATTTTGCACGAGTTCAAAAAGGACGGCAAGATTCTTCTCAAGGACGACAGTGGTATGCAATTCATACCTATTCTGGATATGAAGACGCTGTTAAAAAATCAATTTTAA
The DNA here is from genome assembly GCA_947311245.1 of uncultured Candidatus Altimarinota bacterium. Taxonomy (GTDB): domain Bacteria; phylum Patescibacteriota; class Gracilibacteria; order CAIRYL01; family CAIRYL01; genus SZUA-1403. The sequence continues at coordinate 2,562 of CAMZKJ010000021.1, read as the reverse complement.
CACGAATGGAAACATTTCATATGCAAGATAAAATTTTTGATGTTGTTGTTCCAAAAGAAAGCGAAGTGCATATGCGACAAGGAAAACCAGTATCTCGAAAAAAATGTATTTTTCCTGGATATGTTTTACTTGACATGATTGTGACAGACGATTCTTGGTATTTAGTTCGAAATACTCCAAATGTTACAGGGTTTGTTGGAGCGGGTAATACTCCAGTTGCAGTAACACCAGAGGAGTTTGGAATTATTGAAAGTCGAATGGGAGAAGAAAAACCAGTCTTTAAAGAAGCATTTACACAAGGAGACTTAGTTACAGTAAATACTGGACCATTTGCTTCATTTGAAGGAAAAGTTTCTGAAGTAGACCTTGAAAAAGGACGGCTTACTGTTATTGTTTCAGTATTTGACCGAGACACTCCAATTGAACTTGCATTTAATGAAGTTACACAGTCATAAAAAAATCTTCAATATTGTAAGCTATAGAGAACGCATATATGCGTTCTCTATTTTTTTATATAGACTATTTTATTTATTTATTTATTTATTTATTTTGACTGCTCTATACTTCTTTACATTTCTTTATAAAAAGAAAATAAAAACAAAACAAAAAACACTGCAAATAAATTGCAGTGTTTTTTTAATTTTAAACTGGTGGGAGGAGAGGGATTCGAACCCACGAAGGCATAAGCCAGCAGGGTTACAGCCTGCCCCATTTGACCGCTCTGGTATCCGCCCATAAATAACTATTTTTCATACATTGAAAATGGTGCCCGAGGAGGGATTCGAACCCCCAACCAACTGGTTCGAAGCCAGGTACTCTATCCAGTTGAGCTACTCAGGCGTGCACCATAGTTATTCATGCAAGTTTCCTTGCCATAATATTCTCACAAATCTTTACTTTTTTAGCAAGTGTTTTTTTATTCAACAATTCCTAATCGTGCTTCAATCTCTTGATTTACAAATTCAAGTTTTCGACCATATCGTGTTCGCGAATATTCTTTTAAGATATTTGCTATTTTTTGATTCGAACCTGTTTGATCCCAAATTGTTCCCATAGAAAATGGTCGAGATGGTGCATTTCCAATAGAAAGTTTTAAATATGCTTTATAATTTGCAATAGATAAAATATCTTGATTTGACAGCACAGGAGCATATTCCTTTTCAAAATACTCTGCATCTTCTGCACCCATTTTAAAGGTAATCATTGTTCCAACATTCCCGAAAATGGCTTCCTTCAATTTTGTTTCTTTTCCACCCATTCCCCCACCGTTCAATTGCGCAATATATTGATGCGCCATAACAAGTGCCAATTTATATTTTCGGGCTTCCGACAAAATATCTCCAAATGCATCTGTGGCAAAATTTTGAAACTCATCAACATAAAGAAAGAATGGAACTCGCTCTTCCTCCGGAATATCTGCTCGACTCATGGCGGCCATAGAAACTTTATTTACAAGAATCAATCCTAAAAGCTGTGCATTTGTATCCCCTATCAACCCTTTTGAAAGATTAATTAATAAAATTTTCCCTTCATCCATAACACCTCGAACATTAAAAGCAGACTTTGGTTGCCCAATAATATTACGAATAGTAGTATTAGAAATAAACGGACCAAATTTTGATGTAAAATAAGGAATCATTTCTTGTTTTTCCCGGTCTCCAGTATTGGCAATTTCCCCCTCCCAAAATTGACGAACTACAGTATTTTTACACTTTGTAACTTTATATTTCTGAAATGCTTCATCAATAAACATTCGTGGAATATCCAAAATGGTTGCTCCCTCTTCTTCATCGTCCATTAATGTTAAACACGCATTTCTAAAATAATGCTGAATTCGTGGACCAAAAATTTCATTCCCAAACATTTTAATAAAAATTTGCATGGCATCTAACGCAGCCCTATCTTTTTGTTCTGGTGTTTTTGCTTCCAAAATATTTAACCCCATTGGTCTATCCGTATCAGCAGGATTAAACACTACAACATCTCTCGCTCGTTCTTTTGGAATATATCGTAATGCATCTTCAATTAAATCTCCATGAGGATCAATAATACCAAAACCAGTTCCATTTCTTGCATCTTGTCGTGCCATATACGAAAGAAGTACAGACTTACCAGATCCAGATTTCCCTAAAACATACATATGCCGAGATCTATCATATTCAGAAATATACACTGGTGTTGAAATCCCTCTATACGTATTATACCCCAATAAAATTCCTTCTGTTGGTAAATCTTTTGGAGGTTGTAATTTTTTATACTTCAACCATTGAATCGTACTCGATTTATTATATTTTGAATCGGGCATATGATATAAGGTCGAAAGTTCATCTGGCACTAAGACACTTGGTTTCCCAAAATACACCTGCCCAAGACGACGCTTAAATCCATGAAACATCAACCAGCCATTTATTGAATCAATTGGAAAAATTCGCTTATAATCAAACCAGTTTGAATATGTATCTCTAAAAACAGTAAAGGCAATTAAAATATCGTTCAATAAACTTTCCACACGCTTATCTGTTTTGGCACAAACCATAATACGAATATATGCATTAAATGGCT